>NZ_JBEZDT010000007.1:160902-275979 GCF_040648455.1 Catellatospora sp. NPDC049133 | reverse complement strand
TGGCGGTGCGGCGGGGTGTGCGTACGTCCTGTCGCTGCTTCGGCTCGTCGACAAAGCCATTGGGTTGGCTGCACGCTCTGCGCAGCGGTGCCGAGCCGTCGCGCGAGGCCTCACACGACGCGTCGCGCCCGACGTCGCACGCGACACCTCACCATGGATAGGAGCACGCCCGATGACCAGCACCAACACCGCCGCGCGACTACTGGACGCCGCGCTTACCGCCGCCGAACACGGGTGGCGGGTGTTCCCCCTGACCCCCGACGACAAGACCCCCGCCATCCGGGCGTGGGAGTCCCGGGCCACCACCGACCCTGATCGCATCCGGCGCTGCTGGTCGGCCGGTCCGTTCAACATCGGCCTGGCGACCGGCCCGTCCGGGCTGGTCGTGGTGGACCTCGACCGGCTCAAGGGCGGTGAGCTGCCCGCGCCGTGGGAGTGCTGCGTACACGGCGGTGAGGTCCTGGCCGAGCTGGAGCGGTGCGCGGGTGTCTCCCCGGTCCGCACGTACACGGTCACAACCGGGTGCGGCGGCGCGCACCTGTACTACCGCCACCCGGCGGGCGCTGAGCTGCGGAACACACAGGGCAAGCTGGGGCCGCTGATCGATACCCGTGCGCACGGCGGGTACGTCCTGGCCGCCGGTAGCGTCGTCAACGGCCGCCCGTACCGGGCGGGCGGTGAGCACTCGGTCGCTGACCTGCCCGAATGGCTCGCCGCCGAGCTGGCCCCGGCGCCTTTGCCGGAACAGACCCCGGTCACGGTCACGCTCGGCGCTGACCGGGCGGGCCGGTACGTGGCCGCGGCGATCGACGCCCAGCTCTCGCACCTGGCCCAGAGCGCGAAGGGCGGGCGCAACGCCGCGCTGTACGCCTCAGCCGTCGCGCTCGGCCAACTCGCCGCAGGCGGAGCGGTCGCGGCTTCGGATGTAGAAGGCTTGCTGACGCAGGCTGCCTACCAAATCGGCCTGCGGCCGGCAGAGACCGCCCGCACGATCGCCTCCGGCCTGCGCGCCGGAGCGACCCGCCCCCGGACGGTGGCCGCATGACCGCGCAGATTCGGCACCTGGCCGCCGTCCCCACGTCCCAGGCCGCACGCGCGGGCTGGGACGTACCCGTGCCGGTCGGCACCAGCACCGCCGCGCCACCCGCGTTCCCCCTCGACGTGCTCCCCGGTTGGGCGCGCGACATGGTGGAAGGCGTCGCGGCGTTCACCCAGACCGACACCGCGATGGGCGCGGGCGTGGTCCTGTCTGTGCTGTCGACGTGCGGGGCGCGCCGCCTGGTCGTGGAGGGCAAACCCGGCTGGCGCGAGCCGGTCAACACCTACGTGGCGACCGTCGCCGCGCCAGGCGAGCGCAAGAGCCCGGTGCATGGGGCGCTGGTCAGGCCGCTCTATCAGGCTCAGCAGCAGATGGCCGACCAGGTTCGGCCGCTGGTCGAGCAGGAGGCCGCACGGCGCGACATCGCCCAACGCACCGCCGAGCAGGCCCGCGCCCACGCCGCCAAAGCCGACAACGACAAGCGAGACGCGGCAGTCGCTGAGGCCCTGGCCGCTGTCATGGCCGTGGAAGAGATCGCCGTGCCGACGCTGCCCCGGCTGATCTGCGACGACCACACCCCCGAAGCCCTCGTGAGCATGATGGCCGCCAACGGCGGGCGCATGGCCGTGATCAGCGACGAGGGCGGGATCTTCGACACCCTGGCTGGCCGCTACTCCAGCACGCCGAACCTGGATCCGTATCTGAAGGGCTACAGCGGCGGGCACCTGTCCACCGACCGGCAGAGCAGGGCAGGCGAGACCATCGAAGACCCCGCCCTCACGGTCGGGGTGATGACCCAGCCGTCCGCGCTGCGCAAGTTCGGGTCCAACGCCGAGCTGTTCGGCCGCGGGCTGCCAGCGCGGTTCTGGTTCATCCTGCCGCGCAGCCTGGCCGGATACCGCGACCAGGACTCGCCCTCCGTGCCGGTGTCCGTGGCCGCGCGGTACGAGTCCACCGTCCGCATCCTGGCCACCACCCTGGCCGAGTGGGACGGGCCGCGCGTGCTGACCCTCACCGACGAGGCCAGCCGCGTACGCGCCGCAGCAGCCGAGACCATCGAGGAGCAGTTGCGCCCCGGTGGCGCGCTGCACGACGTGCGCGAGTGGGCCAACAAGCTGTTCGGGGCCATGCTCCGGCTGGCTGGGCTGTTGCACCTGGCGCACCACCCGACCGACGCATGGGAGCGCCAGATCAGCGGGGAGACCATGAGCCAGGCCGCGCAGGTCACGGCGTGGCTGATCGCCCACTACACCGCCGCTCTCGCGCTGGTCCACGGCGACCCCGCAGGCGAAACCGCGCATGACGTCCTGGCCGTGCTGGTCGCCAAGGACATGCGCACCTTCACCCGGCGCGACCTCCACAGGCGCGTGCAGCGCAAGCTGCCGCGCGCTGAGCAGGTCATGTCCGTGCTGGCCACCCTGGCCCAGCACGGATGGGTCCGCACCACCGCCGACGGGGACTACGAGCTACACCCCGACGCACCCGCCTACGTCAATGGCAGCGCGCCGACCGGCAGTTGATCTTTCCTGTCACCGCTGTCACCGCCTGTCACCGGCAGGCGGTGACAGCACTTCAGGCCACCTGAACAGCGCGAACAACGTGTGGCGGGAGCGATTGTCACCGTGTCACCGCTGTCACCGCCTCCCGTGGCCCCAGCCGACGACCGCACGGAATGCGCCGGCCGCCAGGCAAGCGCGCCCCGACATCTAACTAGCACCAAACGCGCACAGATCTTGGCTCAGAAATGCTCTCAGGCCGCTTCTCGTGGCCACGACACAAGGGGGACTGCTGCTAATGACCGCGCCAACGCTTCCCAGACAGCGCAGCGCTGACGTCCTGCTCAAGGTCAACGAGGTTCTGGAAATTCTCGGCATCGAGCGCTCGACGTTCTACGACTGGCGCGCGAAGCGGCGAGCACCGCGGTGCGTCAAGTTGCCGAACGGTCAGCTTCGGGTCCGTCGCAGCGTGCTGGACGCGTGGGTGGACGCACAGGAGGAGGGCAACTGAATGACCACGACCTATGACGTGCGCATTTGGAAGAACGAGGTATATGTAGGCAAGCGCACGACCACTTACTGGGTCCTGTGGTCGGTAGCCGGCCAGCGGCGAAAGGAGCCGTTCAAGACGGCGGCGCTAGCTGACAGCTTCCGGTCCGGCCTGGTCAGCGCTGCCCGCGTGGGTGAGGCGTTCGACGTCGAGACCGGCCGACCGGTCTCGATGCTACGGGCGGGGCGACAGGCAACCTGGCTGACCCTTGCTCAGTCCTTCGCAGACGCCAAGTGGCCGCGGGCCGCTGCCACGACCAGGCGAACGCATGCCGAGGCGCTAACTGCGGTGACTACCGCGATGTTCAGAGACAGCCGCGGGACACCCGACGCCAGGCTGATCCGGCACGCGCTCAACCGGTGGGCGTTCAACCCCACCCGGCGGGATGATCCGGGGTGCCCTCCGGAGGTGCGCGCCGCTCTGCGATGGATCGCCGACCATACTCGGCAAGCCTCTGAACTGGCCCGGCCCGATGTACTGCGCACTGTCCTGGACAGCCTCACGGTGCGGCTCGACGGTAAACCGGCGGCATCGAGTGTGGTCAGCCGACGTCGGAAGATCCTGAATACGTGCCTGTTCTACGCCGTGGAGCAGCAGATTCTCTCGACCAATCCCATGCCGGCGCTGAAGTGGACGCCTCCGCGGACCAGTCACGCGGTCGACCGAAGATCTGTGGCCAATCCGGCCCAGGTGCGTTCGGTGCTCAACGCCGTGGGGGAGCAGCAGCGAAGCGGACCCCGGCTGGTGGCGTTCTACGCCTGCCTTTACTTCGCAGGGCTGCGGCCGGAGGAGGCGGCGAGCCTGTGTCGCAGCAACCTGGCCTTACCTGCGCGGGGATGGGGAGAGCTGAACATTGAGGTAGCGGAGCCGCACGCGGGCCGGGAGTGGACCGACTCCGGCAAGAACCGTGACCGGCGGCAGCTCAAGCAGAGGGCGGTGGGGGAGAGCCGTGCCGCGCCGTGCCCGCCTGAGTTGACGGCTCACCTTCATCGCCACATCGAGACCTTCGGCATCGCCGAAGACGGCCGCCTATTCCGGGGAGAGCGCAACGAAGAGGAGATGCCCAAAGGAACGATCAACAAGACCTGGCGGCTAGCCCGAGCGGCGGCGTTCACGCCGGAGGTCTGCGCGACACCCCTAGCGCGCACGCCCTACGACCTGCGGCACGCTGCCGTCTCGACGTGGCTCAACGGTGGGGTGCCTGCCACGCAGGTGGCTGAGTGGGCCGGCCACTCGGTGGAGGTGCTGTTGAAGATCTACGCCAAGTGTCTGGACGGCGGTACGGCTCAGCTCAGACGCCGGATGGACGAGGCCTTAGGCCATGATCCGGGGGCCTAAAACTTCGGAACGTATTCGGAACGGGTGCCCGTAGAAGGCCGGTAACAACCGGACACAGTCGTACATAGGCTTGAGGCCGCTGGTCTGCTTCGCGCAGGTCAGCGGCCTCTTTTTGCTGGTGCTCCGTAGTGCCCCCGGCAGGATTCGAACCTGCGCCCCCGCCTCCGGAGGGCGGTGCTCTATCCCCTGAGCTACGGGGGCTCAGTGACCGACAAAGAGTAGCAGGTCCCCTTCGTGGCATCGAATCGGTATCCGGGTCGTCCGTTCGGCCGATGGTGTGTCGTGTCGATCATCGGTCCACGGCCGGTTAATCCGATCCGAGCCCTCATCGCACCGGGTCACGATGTGGCGTTGCACCACTTCCACCCCCCGGAGGACCCATGAACAAGCGTCTGCTGGCGCCGCTGGCCACCGTCTCGCTGGCGGCCGTGGGCGCTGGGCTCGCCACGTTGTTCGCCCTGCCCGCGCAGGCGCACAACGCGCCGACCGCGCCCTATGACGCGGTGCTGCACCACGCACACCACAACACCAAGGCGAAGATCTTCACCCGCGGCTGTACGGAGATCGGCAACCTGGCCGCCGCGGACAAGGACGGCTGGGTGTTCAACATCGCGCCGGACGAGTTCGACACCACGATCGGCATGTGGGCGAAGTTCGACACCCCCGGCGGCCAGGTCACCACCTATATCAAGGACGGCGACGCCGACGCGTACCCGCACGGCTTCGCCAACGCCACCAACAAGCACCTGGCCTGGGTGGTCGTGCCGGCCGGCTGGACCCTGCTGGACGCCGAGGGCAAGAGCGTCGGCAGCAAGAACGTGGACCGGATCGTGGTCACGCACACCTGCGCGGGGGAGGGTGGCAACACCCCGTCGCCGTTCCCGTCGGAGTCGCCGAGCGGCACGCCGACACCGGGGACGCCGACGCCCGGCACGCCGACCCCGGACTCGTCCGAGTCCCCGGGCACGAGCGGCACGCCGGGCGTCCCGGGTGACTCGCCGTCGCCGTCGGAGCCGGGCCTGCCGGTGACCGGCGCGGCCGTGACCGTTTTCGCTTCGGTGGGCCTGACCCTGGTCGTCGGCGGGGCGGGCACGATCTTCCTGGTGCGTCGCCGCCGGGACCTGCCGACCGAGGTCTGAGCGCGCAGCGATGAATGAGAAGGGCCCCGCCGGAGTTCCGGCGGGGCCCTTGCTCTGCGTGTCCGATCAGCGCTTGGCGAGCGTGGTCTGCAGCTTCTGCATCTCGGAGATCTCCAGCTGCTGGCGGGCCTTCATGCCCTTGGCGAGCCAGAGCACGTCGGGATCGTCGGTCTGGGTCAGCACGGCGTCGACCATGTGCACGCCGCCCAGGTGATGCTTGATCATCATCTCCAGGAACAGGCGGTCGACGTCCTTGCCGGTGGCGTTCTCCAGCGCGGTCATCTCCTGCGAGGTGGCCATGCCGGGCATCAGGTTGCCGTTGGTCAGCGACTTGTCGCCGTCGGGCATCCAGGCCATGGGCTTGGCGTCGGAGTTGATGTTCAGGCTCCAGTCGCGCAGCCACTGGCCCATGATGCCGATCTGGGCCTGCTGGGTGAGCGCGATGTCCTCGCCGAGGACGCGCACCTCGTGCGCGTTGCCCTTCTTCGCAGCGATCATGGCCATGGCCACGGCCTGGGCATGGTGCGACGACATGTCGCGGGCGAAGCCGGCGGCGGCCGAGTCGTCGGCCGGCGTGGCAGGTGCGGCCAGCCGGGTCACGCCGAAACCGATGGCGAGCCCGACCAGCACCGCGAGCGCCACGGAGAGGGCCAGCCCTCGCGTGCTGAACCGAGGGCTGTTCCCCACGTCCGTCATGTCGCTCCTGTCAGCCCTGCTGCTGCTGGGTGAGCGCGGCGACCTGCTGCTCGTTCAGCGGCTTGTCGCCGGTGGCGGTGTTGCCGCCCTGGCACGTCGCGCCCGGCTCCTGGGTCGCGTTGACCCGCAGCGCGCCGATGAAGTCGTCGATCCGGGAATCGCTCGCGTTGTCGACCTTGAGCTGGTAGGACCAGGCCTGCAGGGAGATCGGCTTGTCCAGGTTCTCGACCGGGCTCATCAGCATCATCTCCTTGCCCTCGACCTTGGCGGCCAGCGCGGCCACCTGGTCGGCGGGCAGGTCCTTGCGGTACGTGATCCAGACGGCGCCGTGCTCCAGGCTGTGCACCGCGTGCTCGTTCGGGATCGGGGCCTCGTAGACGTCGCCCATGCACTGCTGCCACACGTAGCTGTGGGTGCCGCCGACCGGCGGGTTCTGGTCGTACTTCTCCGGGTTGTACGTGTGGTTGCTCTTGAGCTCCGTCGTCACGTGCGTGATGCCGTCGATGGCGTTGGCGCGCGTCTCCCAGTCGTAGCCCGCGCCGCCCGGCCGGAACGCCGCCCAGGCGCCCCAGCCGATGATGCCGACCGCGATCAGGCCGACGGCGGCGAACATGGCGATGGGACCCCAGTTGCGGCCCTGGTTGACCTTGACAGGCGTGATCGGCTTCTTGGGGCCGCCCTTGACGCCCTTCGGCGGGGTCTTGGCACCGCCGCCGGTGGCGGGCTTGGCGCCGGCCGCGGGCTTGCCGCCGACCTTCACAACATTGGGGCGGTGCTGCTCGCCGCCTTGCGTGCTGATGCTCATCGTGGTGTCCGTCACATCGAGGGGTGGGCGCGCCCGCCGTGCGGTGGGACGCAGAGGGCCGAAGTCTACCCGGTTAGCATGGCCGGGTGACTCCCGCGAATATCGCCGATGCTGTCCTGACCGCCGCAAAAGCCGTCTTCACGGCCCGCGGCCTCGACCTGGCGGCCCTGCCGGCAGCGGCGACGGTGGAGCGTCCGCGCAACCCGGAGCACGGAGATTACGCCACCAACCTGGCTCTTCAGGTCGCCAAGAAGGTCGGCGCGAACCCGCGCGATCTCGCCTCGGCCCTGGCCGCGGAACTCAGCAAATTCACAGGGATCGCTGCTGTGGAGATCGCCGGGCCGGGCTTCCTCAACATCCGGGTGGACGCGGCGGCGGCGGGGGAGCTGGCCCGCCTGGTCGTCACCCAGGGTGCGGCGTACGGGCACGGCACGGCGCTGGCCGGGCTGCGGCTGAACCTGGAGTTCGTGTCGGCGAACCCGACCGGCCCGATCCACCTGGGCGGGGTGCGCTGGGCCGCGGTCGGCGACGCGCTCGCGCGGCTGCTCAAGGCGGCGGGCGCGGACGTCACGACCGAGTACTACTTCAACGACGCCGGTTCGCAGATCGACCGGTTCGCCAAGTCGCTGCAGGCCGCGGCGCGCGGTGAGGCGACACCGGAGGACGGCTACGGCGGCGCGTACATCGCCGAGATCGCCGAGGCGGTCCAGGCCAAGCACCCCGGCGCGGACGACCTGGAGACGTTCCGGGTCGAGGGCGTCGAGCTGATGTTCGCGCAGATCAAGTCGTCGCTCGCCGAGTTCGGCACGCACTTCGACGTGTACTTCAACGAGAAGGACCTGCACACCAAGGGTGAACTGGACCTGGCCCTGGAGCGGCTGCGGGCGCAGGGGCACATCTACGAGGCCGACGGCGCGACCTGGCTCCGGACCACCGACTTCGGCGACGACAAGGACCGGGTGCTGCGCAAGAGCGACGGCGAGTGGACCTACTTCGCCGCCGACTGCGCCTACTACCTGGACAAGCGGGAGCGGGGCGCGGAGAAGATCGTCATGATGCTGGGCGCCGACCACCACGGCTACGTGGGCCGGATGCGCGCCATGGCGGCCTGCTTCGGCGACGACCCGGACGTCAACCTGGAGATCCTCATCGGGCAGCTGGTCAACCTGGTACGCGACGGCCAGCCGATGCGCATGAGCAAGCGCGCGGGCACCGTGGTGACCATGGAGGACCTGGTCGAGGCGATCGGCGTGGACGCCTCCCGCTATGCCCTGGCCCGGTACAGCATCCACTCGCCGATCGACATCGACGTCGACCTGTGGACCCGGGCGACCCGCGACAACCCGGTCTACTACGTGCAGTACGTCGCCGCCCGCTCCGCGAGCGTCGCCCGCAACGCGGCCGAGCTGGGGCTGACCAGGGATACGGGCGAGTTCGACCCGGCGCTGCTGGCCCACCCGAAGGAGCTGGAGCTGCTCAAGGCGCTCGGCGACTATCCGGCCGTGGTGGCCGGCGCGGCCGAGCTGCGGGAGCCGCACCGGGTGGCGACCTACCTGGAGACCCTGGCCGGGGACTACCACCGCTTCTTCGACAACTGCCGGGTGCTGCCCATGGGGGACGCACCGATCGAGCCCGTCAACGTCGCCCGGCTCTGGCTCAACGACGCCACTCGCACCGTCATCGCCAACGGCCTCGGCCTGCTCGGCGTGACCGCCCCTGAACGGATGTGAACAGCCTTGCGCGCACATGAGGCCGGTGCCCTGCACGGAGACTTCGGGCACCAGGGACCTTCCTGGCTGCGTACACCCGCTGACGTGAACGAGCTGATGGCGCCGCTGTGGCCGCGTACCGCGACCAAGGACGACGCGGGTGTGCTGCGGGTCGGCGGCCGGGACGTGACCTCCCTGGCCGAGGAGTTCGGGACGCCGGCGTATGTGCTGGACGAGGAGGACTTCCGGGCCCGCTGCCGCGACTTCAAGCAGGGCTTCGCGGGCGCGGACGTGTACTACGCGGGCAAGGCGTTCCTGTGCCGGGCGATCGTGCGCATCCTGGTCGAGGAGGAGATGAACCTCGACGTGTGCAGCGGCGGCGAGCTGCGCACCGCGCTGGCGGCGGGCATGGATCCGGCGCGCATCGCGCTGCACGGCAACAACAAGTCGGTACGCGAGCTGACCCGCGCCGTCGAGAACGGGGTGGGCCGCATCGTCGTCGACTCGTTCGACGAGATCGAGCGCCTGTCGGCGATCGCCCGCGAGCGCGGGGTCCGCCCCCGCGTCATGATCCGGGTGACCGTCGGCGTGGAGGCGCACACCCACGAGTTCATCGCGACCGCGCACGAGGACCAGAAGTTCGGCTTCTCGCTGGCGGGCGGCAAGGCGTTCGAGGCGGCACGGCTGATCCTGGAGCAGGACACGCTGGAGCTGCGCGGCCTGCACTCGCACATCGGCTCGCAGATCTTCGACACGTCGGGCTTCGAGGTCAGCGCCCGGCGCATCCTGACCCTGCAGGAGCGCATCCGCACCGAACTCGGCGCGGAGCTGCCCGAGCTGGACCTGGGCGGCGGCTTCGGCATCGCGTACACCAGCCAGGACACGCCGTCGCCGGCCGCCGACCTGGCCGAGCGGATGTTCAAGATCGTGGCGGACGAGTGCCGCGGCCTGGAGCTGGCCCAGCCGCACCTGTCCGTGGAGCCGGGCCGGGCGATCGTCGGCCCGTCCACCTTCACGCTGTACGAGGTCGGCACCGTCAAGCCGCTCGACGGCCTGCGCACGTACGTGAGCGTGGACGGCGGCATGAGCGACAACATCCGCACCGCGCTGTACGACGCGTCGTACTCGGCGACCCTGGCGTCACGTGCGTCACAGGCGGAGCCGATTCTTGCCCGCGTGGTGGGAAAACATTGTGAGGCGGGGGACGTGGTGGTGAAGGATGAATTCCTGCCTGCCGACGTCCGGCCCGGAGATCTTATCGCGGTGCCCGGCACGGGCGCCTACTGCCGGAGCATGGCCAGCAATTACAACCACGTGCCGCGGCCGCCTGTCGTGGCGGTGCGGGACGGGCAGGCGCGGGTGATCGTGCGCAGGGAGACCGAGGACGATCTCCTGGCGTTGGACGTGGGGTAGGGCGCGATCTCGCCCCTGCCAGGTTGAGCGTTACGGGAGACGAAGTGGCTGACTCGGTCAAGGTGGCGTTGCTGGGATGTGGCGCCGTCGGCTCGGAGGTCGTACGCCTGCTGCACGAGCAGGCCGACGACCTGACGGCGCGTATCGGCGCACCCGTCGAGCTGGTCGGCATCGCCGTACGCAGAGCGGGCCGGGACCGGGGCGAGCTGCCGGTCAGCCCCGACCTGTTCACCACGGACGCCCTCGGCCTGGTCAAGCGCGACGACGTGGACGTGGTCATCGAGGTGGTGGGCGGCATCGAGCCCGCCCGCACCTGGCTGGTCGAGGCGCTGCGCGCGGGCAAGTCCGTGATCACGGGCAACAAGGCGCTGCTGGCCGAGGACGGCGGCAGCCTGCACGACGCCGCCGCCGAGGGCGGCGCGGACCTGTACTACGAGGCGTCGGTGGCGGGCGCGATCCCGCTGCTGCGCCCGCTGCGCGAGTCCCTGCACGGCGACCGCATCACCCAGGTCACCGGCATCGTGAACGGCACCACGAACTTCATCCTCTCGGCGATGGACGCCACCGGCGCGGGCTTCTCCGAGGCCCTGGAGGAGGCGACCGCCCTCGGTTACGCCGAGGCCGACCCGACCGCCGACGTCGAGGGCTTCGACGCCGCCGCGAAGGCCGCGATCCTGGCCAGCCTCGCCTTCCACACCCGGGTGAAGGCCGCCGACGTTTACCGCGAGGGCATCACCGAGGTCAGCGCGGCCGACGTGGCCAGCGCCAAGGCGATGGGCTGCACGATCAAGCTGCTGTGCATCGCGGGCCGCACCGCCGACGGCGGCGTCAGCGTCCGCGTGCACCCGGCGATGATCCCGCGCACCCACCCGCTGGCCGGGGTCGGCGAGGCGTTCAACGCCGTGTTCGTCGAGGCCGAGGCCGCCGGGCAGCTGATGTTCTACGGCCGCGGCGCGGGCGGCGCCCCGACCGCCAGCGCCGTGCTCGGCGACCTGGTCGCCGTGGGCCGCAACCGCCTGGCCGGGGTGCGCGCCGCCAGCGAGTCCGCTTACGCCGACCTCACCGTCCACCCGATGGGCGAGGTCCGCACCCGCTACCACGTCTCCCTCGACGTCGCCGACCGCGCCGGCGTCCTCGCCGCGGTGGCCGGCGTCTTCGCCCGCCACGACGTCTCCATCGCCACGGTCAACCAGTCCGGCCGCGGCGACGAGGCCATCCTGGTCATCGTCACCCACTCCGCCCCCGACTCCGCACTGGCCGCCACCGTCGCCGAACTCCGCACCCTCGACTTCGTCCGCGCCGTGGCCTCCGTCCTCCGGGTCGAGTTCTAGCCCAGGCCCGCCCCGCGGGCCGAGGCGTCGATCATGAACTTATGGCACGGGTCGACGGCGTGTCGGTGACATAAGTTCATGATCAACGGTGGAGGATGCGCGCGTCTCGCTGCGTGGAACCCGAGTGGAGTTACGGGCGGAGAGACGGCAAGGTACTCGATGACACTCGGTAAGGAGGCCAGCATGTGGCGTGGGTTGATCGAGCAGTACCGGGACCGGCTGCCGGTGACGGACAAGACGCCCGTGATCACGCTGCACGAGGGCAACACGCCGCTGGTGCCCGCGCCGGTGCTGTCCGACCGCACCGGGTGTGACGTCTACCTGAAGGTCGAGGGCGCGAACCCGACCGGCTCCTTCAAGGACCGGGGCATGACGGTCGCCGTCTCCACCGCCGTCGAGCACGGCGCGAAGGCGATCATCTGCGCCTCGACCGGCAACACCTCCGCCAGCGCCGCCGCGTACGCCGCCCGCGCCGGCATCACCTGCGCGGTGCTCGTGCCGCAGGGCAAGATCGCGCTGGGCAAGCTCGCCCAGGCGCTCGTGCACGGAGCCAAGCTGCTGCAGGTCAGCGGAAACTTCGACGACTGCCTGGCGATGGCCGGCAAGCTGTCCCAGGACTACCCGGTGGCGCTGGTCAACTCGGTGAACATCGACCGGCTGCACGGGCAGAAGACCGCCGCGTTCGAGATCGTCGAGGCGCTCGGCGACGCGCCGGACATCCACTGCCTGCCGGTCGGCAACGCCGGCAACATCAGCGCGTACTGGATGGGCTACAACGAGGACGTAGCGGCGGGCAACGCCACGAAGGCCCCGAAGATGTACGGCTTCCAGGCCGCCGGCTCCGCCCCGATCGTCAACGGTGCGGTCGTGCCGAACCCGTCGACGATCGCCACCGCGATCCGGATCGGCAACCCGGCCTCGTGGACCAAGGCCCTGGACGCGCGCGACGCGTCGGGTGGTCTCATCGACGCGGTCACCGACCGGGAGATCCTGTCGGCATACCGGCTGCTCGCCCGGGAGGTCGGCGTCTTCGTCGAACTGGGTTCGGCGGCCAGTGTCGCGGGCCTGCTGCAGGCGTCGGCGGCCGGCAAGGTGCCGCACGGCTCGCGCATCGTGTGCACGGTGACCGGGCACGGGCTCAAGGACCCGGAGTGGGCCATCTCCACCGCGCCCGCCCCGACCACCATCGGCAACGACCCGCTCGCCGCCGCCCGCGAACTCGGCCTCGCCTGACCTGTCCGTGACGTGCGCCCCGTGGATCGGGGTGCACGTCACAGCGCGCCCGTGATCCGTGAGATCGCTCTCAGGTGTACGGTGCCTACGTGCTCAGGGTCCTTACGCGTAGCGCCGACTTCCGCCGCCTGTTCCTCGCCGAGGTCATCGTCTTCGGGGCGGACTGGTTCGTCATGGTCCCGCTGCTGGTGCTGCTCAACCGGGAGACCGGCCAGGGACTCTGGGGCGGCCTGGCACTCGCCGTGGAGACCGGCACCGTCGCGCTGCTCCTGCCGTACGCGGGCACCATCGCCGACCGGTTCAACCGCAAGCACATCCTGATCGCCTCGAACCTCTCCGCGCTCGTCGCCGTCGGCGGCCTGTTCCTGGTGCGCGGCCCCGGCGCGGGCCCGATCGCCCTCGTCGCGCTGGGCGCGCTCGCCGCGGCGAAGGCGTTCTACACCCCCGCTGCCAACGCCTCGGTGCCCAACCTGGTGGACCCCGCCGACATGGGCCCGGCGATGGCCGTCAACGGCACCGCCTGGGGCACCATGACCGTGGTCGCCTCGTCGCTGGGCGGCCTGGTCACCGAGTGGCTGTCCCCGTACGCCTGCTTCGGCCTGGTCGCGGTCAGCCTGCTGACCTCGGCGCTGCTGACCTCGCGGATCAAGCGGCCGACCCAGGACTCGCTGCCGGCCGTGTCCCGTCCGGCGTTCGCGGCGATCCGCGAGGCGCTGGGCTACCTGCGGCGCGAGCCGCGGCTGCTGGCCCTGGTCACCGTGAAGTCTGCGGTGGGCACCGGCAACGGCCTGCTGGCCACGTTTCCGCTGATCGCGGCGACGTTCGGGGTCGGCGCGCGCGGGCTGGGCCTGATGTTCGCGGTGCGCGGCCTGGGCAGCGTGGTCGGCCCGTTCCTGTTCCGGGCCGCGCTGGCCCGGCCGCACTGGCTGTTCCCGGCGCTGGCGCTGTCCATGTCCACCTACGGCCTGGTGTACGTCGGCGTGGCCGGGGCGGGCTGGTTCCCGCTGGTGCTGGCCGGCATCTTCCTGGCGCACGCGGCCGGCGGCGGCAACTGGGTGATGTCGAACTACGCCATCGCCCAGGAGGTGCCCGACGAACTGCGGGGGCGGGTCAACGCCACCGACACGATGATCGCCATGCTCGCGGTGACCGCTTCTCAGCTGGTCGTGGGCGCGTTCGTGGACTCGGTGGACTGGCGGGTGCTGGTCGCCTGCTGCGGCGTCACCACGCTGTCGTACGCGGTCGGCTGGTTCCTGGTCACCCGGCGCATCCCCACCCAGACCCCGGTGCCGGCGCTCGCCGACTGACGCCCGCCGCCGCTCACCGTTGATCGCTCGACTTGCCAGGCAAGTGGGCGAAAGCGGGTTCAAGATACGCACGGGTGCCAGGCAAATCGGGCGGTCTTGACGGGAAGAGAAGTGGCTTGACACCTCCTGCTAGCTTGGTGATATCACTTCGATATGAGGAGTCGCCATGCAGCGTAAGGCGTTCCGGATCTCCGGGTTCATCATGGTTCTCGTGGCGCTGCTGGTGGCAGCCGCCATGGTCGCCGTCATCGCCGCGAACGTGGGCGTGCCGGGCACCGACGCAGCCATCGGCGTGGCCGTCGCGGTGGGCACTCTGCTGCTCGTGCTGATCGCGACCGGGTTCATCGTGATCAGCCCCAACGACGCCCGGGTCATCCAGTTCTTCGGCAAGTACGTCGGCACGATCGGCGAGCCCGGTTTCCACTGGACCTGGCCGCTGACGGAGAAGACGAAGATCTCGAAGCGGGTGCGCAACTTCGAGTCCAACCGGCTGAAGGTCTCCGACGCCGACGGCAACCCCGTGGAGATCGCCGCCGTCGTGGTGTGGCGGGTCGTGGACACCTACGCCGCCAAGTTCGCGGTGGACGACTTCGCGCACTTCGTCGAGGTGCAGGCGGAGACCGCGGTGCGGCACCTGGCCACCAGCTACCCGTACGAGGCGCACGCCAGCGGCCGGGCCAGCCTGCGCGACAGCGCGTCGGTCAGCGACGAGCTCACCGCCGAACTGCGCGAGCGGGTCACCCTGGCCGGCGTCGAGGTGGTCGAGTCGCGGATCACCCATCTCGCCTATGCTGCGGAGATCGCGCAGGCGATGCTGGCCCGCCAGCAGGCGCAGGCCATCGTCGCGGCGCGCTCCACCATCGTGGAGGGCGCGGTCGGCATGGTCTCCAGCGCGCTGGAGCAGCTGCGCGAGCAGGGCGTGGTCGAGCTGGACGAGGAGCGCAAGGCGCAGATGGTGTCGAACCTGCTGGTGGTGCTCTGCGGTGACCGCAACGCGCAGCCGGTCGTCAACGCGGGCACCCTCTACTGAGGACATAGCGTGCCTGAACGCAAGAAACTGCTGCTGCGGCTGGATCCCGCGGTGTACGACGCGATCGCCCGCTGGGCGGCCGACGATCTGCGCAGCGTCAACGCGCAGATCGAGTACGCCCTGCGGGCCGCGCTGAAATCGGTGGGGCGGCCGGTCGACCGCCCCACCGCGGCCACGTCCGACGGCGGTGGTTCAGCCACCGACGAGGAGCCTGACGACTGAACCGCCGATCGTCCACGGCGGACAGCGCTGCTACAGCGGCGATCCGGGAGTCAGCACGGCGTTCTCGACCACTGGCGGCCGGCGCCGCCCGGCGAACACCGCGCCGATCAGCAGGCCGGTCCAGACCAGGTGCATCAGCCACAGGATGAGGGCGACCACGCTGATCAGGGTGTAGCGGCCTTCGCCACCGTCCTCGATCACCGAGCGGATTCCGAAGGCCTGCCACCAGGTGCTGATCACGAAGGTCACCGCGCCCAGGCCGGTGGCCGCGACGGTGAGAGCGGTGGCCAGCGAGCCGAGGCGGGCGCGTTGGGCCAGCGCCGCGATCAGGCCGGCGATCATCAGCAGTACGCCGACGAGCTGGGGCAGGATGATGCCGAGCAGCGACAGGTCGAACGATTCCACAGGTTCTCCCGAGGGGTGGGCGACCCCGACACCGTATCGAGCGCCTGCCATGCGTCGCGGAGCCGCTCCCGAGGAGTGGGCGGCCGCGCCACCGGATCGGCCGGGCGGCCCGTGCCCGGCCCTACCATGACGATCGTGACGATCTCCTTCGCGCCCGGGGCGTACACCGTCCACGCGCCCGCCACCAGCGCCAACCTCGGACCGGGCTTCGACGCCCTGGGCCTGGCGCTGGACCTCTGCGACGAGGTCACCGCCTGGGTGGCCGAGGACGGCAAGACCACCGTCGAGGTCACCGGCGAGGGCGCGGGCGAGCTGCCCGGCGACGAGACCCACCTGGTCGTACGCGCCATGCGGGAGACGTTCGCCGAACTGGGCGCCCAGCCGGTGGGCCTGGGGCTGAGCTGCTACAACCGGATTCCGCAGGCGCGCGGCATGGGCTCGTCCAGCGCCGCGATCACGGCCGGGGTGACCCTGGCCAACGCGCTGGCCGGGGGCAGGCTGACCCGGGCCGACGAGGTGCGCATCGCGGGCCGGATCGAGGGGCACCCGGACAACATCGCCCCGTGCCTGCTGGGCGGCTTCACCATCGCCTGGACCGAGGCGGGCGGGGCGCGGGCCGTGGCGCTGCCGGTGGCCGCGGAGATCCGGCCGACGGTGTTCGTGCCCGCTGTGCGCGGCCTGACCGCCCACGCGCGGGCCGCGCTGCCCACCACCGTGCCGCACGCCGACGCCGCCTTCAACGCGGGCCGGGCCGCCTTGCTGACCCACGCCCTGACCAGCGCCCCGAGCCTGCTCTTCCCGGCCACCGAGGATCGCCTCCACCAGGGCTACCGGGCCTCGGGAATGCCGGAGACCGCCACCCTGGTTGCACAGCTGCGGGAAGCAGGTGTGGCCGCCGTGGTCAGCGGGGCCGGGCCGAGCGTCCTGGCGCTTTCGCCCGTGCCGTCCGGTTTCGAGGCGGGTGGCAGTTGGTTGGCACACACTCTTGCGGTGTTCGCTGGTGGCGCCCGCGTATCGGCGGGTAGGATCCCTGGTTAGAAACCGGGGCGTATCACCTGTCTTTTGCAGCATTTCAGACACGCCGAGTAGCCCGGTGTTGCCGCTGGTCTCAGTCGTTGATTACGCTCTAGGGCAGCACAGCCGCGAAGCGCCCGATCTTGCGGGGCGGCGTTACCGGAGCTCGGTTCAGACGGACACGTTAGCCAGACGGCCGTCCACCCCCAGTCCTATGCCTGCCGCAGACTGATCGCACGCTCCAGGCGTGTCCACGCCGTCGATTATGGACGGCGGCGGAACGCCGTCGTGACTGCGCGAAAACTCCCGTAGCGCTCTGGGTGAGCACCACGGGTTTCCGAGGCCGCCCGGCCGCCAACTGTCGTAAGAAGACCCGGGCTGCCCCGGCCAATCGAGGGAAGGAATCCATTGAGCGACACCACCGACATGACGTCGGATGTCTCCCACGTCGCTGACGACGCCTCCACCGGCCGGCGCCGCCGCTCCGCCGGCAGCGGTCTCTCCGCGAAGCTGCTGCCCGAGTTGCAGACCATGGCAGCGGGGTTGGGTATCACGGGCACCGCACGCATGCGCAAGGGCGAGCTGATCGCCGCGATCACGGCCAGCCAGGGCGGTGGCGCACCGCGCCCCCGTGCTGACGTCGCCGCGGCCGCCGCACCGGCTCGCGAGGAGGTGCGGGCCGAGGTCCGCGAGGCGGCGGGCGAGTCCGCGCCGACAGCAGCAGAGGGCACCGAGCCGCGGGGCGAGCGCCGTAGCCGCCGCAACGCTCCGGAGCCCCGTGGTGAGGCGGAGGCGCCGGCGGAGGGCCGCGAGAACCGTCGCGAGTCCCGCCGTGAGCGCGCCGAGCGGGGCGACCGGGCCGAGCGCGGCGACCGGGCCGAGCGCGGCGACCGGGCCGAGCGCGGTGACCGGGCCGAGCGCGGAGAGCGCAACGCCGACCGCGGCGAGCGCGCCGAGCGGGGCGAGCGTCCTGAGCGCGGTGACCGGCCCGAGCGCGGGGAGCGTGCCGAGCGCGGCGACCGCCAGGAGCGCGGGGAGCGTGCCGCCGACCGGGGCAGTGACCGCGGTCCGGACCGCGGCGGCTTCGACGGTGACGAGGACGGCGACGGCCGTCGTGGCCGGCGCAGCCGGTTCCGTGACCGCCGGCGTGGCCGCGAGCGCGGCGAGACCGTCGGCGCGAGCGGTGGCGGCGGCGAGCCGCACGTGGGTGAGGACGACGTGCTCGTGCCGGTCGCCGGCATCGTGGACGTGCTGGACAACTACGCCTTCGTGCGCACCACCGGCTACCTCTCCGGCCCCAACGACGTCTACGTGTCGATGTCGCAGGTGAAGAAGTACGGCCTGCGCCGCGGCGACGCCATCACCGGCGCCGTCAAGGCCAGCCGCGACGGCGAGCAGCGGCGGGACAAGTACAACCCGCTGGTGCGCCTGGACACCGTCAACGGCATGGAGCCCGAGGAGGCCCGCCGCCGTGGCGAGTTCTACAAGCTCACTCCGCTGTACCCGCAGGAGCGCCTGCGCCTGGAGACCGAGCCGCACATCCTCACCACCCGGGTCATCGACCTGGTCATGCCGATCGGCAAGGGTCAGCGTGCGCTGATCGTGTCCCCGCCCAAGGCCGGCAAGACCATGGTCCTGCAGGCGCTGGCGAACGCGATCACGAACAACAACCCCGAGTGCCACCTGATGGTCGTGCTGGTCGACGAGCGGCCTGAAGAGGTCACCGACATGCAGCGCTCGGTCAAGGGCGAGGTCATCGCCTCGACGTTCGACCGGCCGCCGCAGGACCACACCACCGTCGCCGAGCTGGCGATCGAGCGGGCCAAGCGCCTGGTCGAGCTGGGTCACGACGTGGTGGTGCTGCTGGACTCGATCACGCGTCTGGGCCGGGCCTACAACCTGGCCGCGCCGGCCTCCGGCCGCATCCTGTCCGGTGGTATCGACTCGACCGCGCTGTACCCGCCCAAGCGCTTCCTCGGCGCGGCCCGCAACATCGAGAACGGCGGCTCGCTCACCATCCTCGCCACGGCGCTGGTGGAGACGGGCTCCATGATGGACACGGTCATCTTCGAGGAGTTCAAGGGCACGGGTAACGCCGAGCTCAAGCTCGACCGGAAGATCGCCGACAAGCGCATCTTCCCGGCCATCGACATCGACCCGTCCGGCACCCGCAAGGAGGAGATCCTGCTGGCGCCGGAGGAGCTGGTCATCGTGCACAAG
The DNA here is from genome assembly GCF_040648455.1 of Catellatospora sp. NPDC049133. Taxonomy (NCBI): domain Bacteria; kingdom Bacillati; phylum Actinomycetota; class Actinomycetes; order Micromonosporales; family Micromonosporaceae; genus Catellatospora; species Catellatospora sp. NPDC049133. Next base: position 257,032 of record NZ_JBEZDT010000007.1, on the reverse strand, counting down.
CTCCGTAAGGTCCTGCACTCGCTGGACTCGCAGGCGGCCCTGGACCTGCTGCTCGACAAGCTCAAGCAGACCCGGACCAACATCGAGTTCCTGATGCAGATCGCGAAGACCACTCCCGGCGAGTGATCTGAGCGAACAAACGGCAAGGGCCGGCACCGCGAGGTGCCGGCCCTTTCGCGTGTACGGGCTCAGCCCGCCTCGGCCGCCTCGACGATCAGGTCGGTGACCGGGCCGGGCTGAGAGGCCGGCGAGGCGTGGCCCGCGTCCAGCTCGATGGTCCGCCGGGTGCCCATGCGCTCGGCCATGCGGCGCTGGTTGTCCGGGTTGATCATGCGGTCCTGGGTGGAGACCTGGTACCAGGTCGGCTTGGCCCGCCAGGCGGGCGCAGTGATCGTGTCACCGAAGGTGGAGGCCAGGGGCGCTTTCTGGGTCACCGCCATGACCAGGGAATCGTCGGCGGGCAGGTCCTGGCAGAAGCCGTGGACCAAGACGATGGTCGGCTTGTCTGCCATAGCTCCCAGGCTAGATCCGGCCCGGGTCGCCCGGGGCCGGATCGCGGATGGTCCGGGATCGGGGGATGTGCAATTACCTTTCGGGTTCTATTGTTTGACTGAAGTTTTCCTTCAGGCATCCGCACTGCCGCGCGCGCCTCTCCGGAGGGGACTGCACTGGCGGCAGCACCCCACACCCCCGGGAGGAACCGTGCCTTCACGAAGGCGGATACACCCCCTGCTCACTGCCCTGACCGCGCTCACCGTGACCGCCGGAACGGCCCTGTCACAGCCTGCCGCCGCCGCGCTGCCCACCCCCGCGGGATCGGGGCAGGACGGCGGCGTCGTGGTCGGACCCGACTACGTGGACACCCCGACCAGCACCCGGCCCGTCGCGCCCGGCGTCACCCTGACCTCGTTCGACCGGTACGACGCCCGTGGTTTCCTGCGCGCCGACGCGCTCACCGTGGACCTGTCCGGCAGCGCCACCGTCGACTACGTGTTCCCGGGCGCGGTCGCGGCCACCCAGCCGCTGTCGCAGCAGTTGGCCGCCCGCGACGACAAGCGGGTCGTCGGCGCGGTCAACGGCGACTTCTTCGACATCAACAACTCCGGCGCGGCACAGGGCGTCGGCATCCAGGGCGGCGAGCTGATCCAGGCCCCGATCGCCGGCCACCACAAGGCCGTCGGCTTCACCGCCGGTGACGTGGGCCGCCTGGTCGAGGTGTACTTCGAGGGCACGGCCACGCCCGACGGCGGCGCCGCGCTCGCGCTGAGCGGCTTCAACACACACGTCCTGGGCGCGAACGCGATCGGGGTGTACACCGGCCTGTGGGGCGACTTCGGCCGCGCCCGGCCGGTGACCGGCGCGGGCCGGGTCACCGAGGTCGTGCTGCGAGACGGGGCGGTCGAGTCCGTCTCGGCGACACCGGGCAGCGGCGCGATCGCCGAGGGCACCCAGGTGCTGCTCGGTCGCGAGGCGGGCGCGGACGCGCTGGCGGCGCTGACCCCGGGCACCCGGGTCGCGGTCGCCTACCGCCCGCGCAGCTCCGACGGCGGCGAGCTGACCACGGCCATCGGCGGCAACGCGTGGCTGGTGCGCGGCGGGCAGCTTGCCGACGGGGCGGTCGTGGACAGCGACAACCCGCGCAGCGCGGTCGGCTTCGACGCCACCGGCACGAAGATGTACCTGCTCACCGTGGACGGTCGGCAGGCCGACAGCCACGGCCTGACCCTGCGCGACCTCGCGGTGATGATGCAGCGCCTGGGCGCGCACGACGCCCTGAACCTGGACGGCGGCGGCTCGTCGACGCTGCTGGCCCGCGAGCCCGGCACCGCCGCGCCGCAGATCGAGAACGCGCCGTCGGACGGCAGCGAGCGGCCCACGCCCAACGGCCTCGCGGTGCTGTCGCCGGTCGGCACCGGACGGTTGAGCGGCTACTGGGTCGAGACCGCGACGGCCCCGATGACCGCGCCGACGCTCAACGACGTACGCGGGGGACGGCCGGACCGGGTCTTCCCCGGGCACTCCCGGCGGCTGACCGCGGCCGGCTACGACGAGACCTACGGCCCCGCGACGGGCACCCCGTCCTGGAAGGTGTTCCCCGTGCTGTCCGGCCGCGTCGTCGACGGCTCCTTCCGTGGACTCCTGCCGGGCGAGGCGACCGTCACCGCGTCCCGCGGATCGGCGTCCGGGCAGCTCACCATGACCGTGCTGAACCGGCTGGAGCGGATCAGCCCGACCACCGGGCGGCTGTCGCTGGCCGGGACGGGCAGCACCGGCAGCTTCGGCGTGCTGGGCTTCGACCGGGATGCGCTGAGCGCGCCGATCGAGGCCGGCGAGGTCCAGCTCAGCTACGACACGTCGGTCGTGGACATCGCCCCGGACGGGGCGGGCGGCTTCCGGGTCACCGGCAAGGCCGACGGCGGCACCGTGGTCGAGCTGACCGTCGACGGCAAGACGACGCGGGTCGGCGTCACCGTCGGCTCGCGCGAGGTGGTCGTCGCGAACTTCGACGACGCCGCCGCGTGGAAGTGCACCACCGCGCGGGCGACCTGCGCGGTCTCCGCCGTGCCGGGCCACGACGGGCTGGGTCTGCGCATGTCGTACGACTTCACCCAGTCCACCGGCACGCGCACCTCGTACGCGACCCCGCCGGCGCTCATCGAGCTGCCCGGGCAGCCGCTCGCGGTCAGCATGTGGGTCAACCCGGAGGCCGGGCGGGGTGAGTGGGCGCGGCTGCAGGTGTACGACGCCACCGGCGCGCTCGTCCCCGCGTTCAGCGGGCCGTACCTCACCGGCACCGGCTGGCAGAAGATCGAGTTCCCGGTCCCGGCCGGGCTGCAGCACCCGCTCAAGTTCCGCTGGTTCTACCCCGCGGAGATCAAACCGGAGGCCTCCTACACCAACGCGATCGTCATCGACGACCTCGCCGTCAAGCTCCCGGCCACCATCGACGTCCCGGCCGACCCGGCGTACGAGCGCGATTTCGTGATCCGCGACGGTGCGGCGGCCGACGAGCCGTGGCGCTTCGCGGTCATGTCCGATGCCCAGTTCGTGGCCCGCAACCCGGACAGCGACCTGGTCCGCAACGCCCGCCGCACGCTGCGCGAGATCAAGGCCGCGGCACCGGACTTCCTCGTGATCAACGGCGACTTCGTGGACGAGGCCGCGCCCGCCGACATCGCGCTGGCCAAGCAGATCCTCGACGAAGAACTCGGCGGCACGCTGCCGTACTACTACGTGCCGGGCAACCACGAGATCATGGGACCGGGCAACCTGGACAACTGGCGGGCCGTGTTCGGCGAGACCCACCGCGTCGTCGACCACCGGGGCACCCGCCTGGTCATGCTCGACTCGGCCAAGGGCACGCTGCGCGGCGGCGGGTTCGACCAGGTGCTGATGCTGCGCCAGGCGCTGGACGAGGCGGCCCGCGACCCGGCGATCGGCTCGGTCGCGGTGTTCTTCCACCACCCGCCCCGCGACCCCACGCCGGTGCAGGCGAGCGAGCTGGCCGAAGCGAAGGAGGTGGCCACCGTCGAACGCTGGCTGGCCGACTTCCAGTGGGCCTCGGGCAAGGGCGCGGCCATGGTGAACAGCCACGTCGGCACGTTCGCGGCCAGCGAGGTCGACGGGGTGGCGTACCTGATCAACGGTAACTCGGGCAAGGCCCCGTCCACCTCGCCCGCCGAGGGCGGCTTCACCGGCTGGACCATGGTCGGCGTCGACCCGGTCAGCCCGCTGGAGTGGCTGGTGCCTCGGCTTTTCCCGCAGGCCGGAGTGGCGGACTGGTTCCACGCCGAGATCCGCCCGCACGTGGACACGCTGGACCTGACCGCGCCCGCGACTCTGGCCGTCGGTGCCGGCGGGCCGGTGTCCGCCGTGGTCACCCAGGCCGGCCGGGCTGTTCCGGTGGCCTACCCGGTCTCGGCGGACTGGGCGGGCACGGTCCACATCGGCCCGGCGCGGACGGCTCCGCGTGACGCGGTCGCCGCGTACGACCCGGCGACCGGGCAGCTCACCGCCCTGCGCCGGGGCACCGCCACCCTCACCGTGACGGTCAACGCCGTCACCGCCACCACCACGATCACCGTCCCCTGACCCGCCGGACCGGGCCGGGCCTCGCCCAGTCGGGCCCGGCCAGGCGCGGCCCCTGGTCAGCCAGGCGGGGAGGGCCGCGGCAGGCGGGAGGGCCGCGCCGGGTGGCGCGGGGTGCGAGAGGTGGGGCTCGGTCAGGGGACCAGTTCGGTGACGGGGATGGTGGCCCAGTCGAGGCGGGGGACCGTGATGACGTCGCCGGGGTGGAAGACGCCGGTGGACTCGTACACGTCGGTCTCGTCGAGTTGGTAGGTGTGCACGACCAGCTCGGGCAGCGGCTCGATGCGCCAGTAGCAGGGGATGCCGGCGTCGGCGTACTCGGCGGGCTTGTGTTTGCGGTCGGCGGTCTGCGTGCCGGGGCTGACGATCTCGACGGCGAGCAGCACGGCCTTGGGCGGGAAGCTGAACCAGTCGAGGTTCACCGCGTCCTGGCGCACCACCAGCACGTCGGGATTGCGCCGGTGGTCGTCGGCGATGCGGATCTCCTGCTCGTGCAGCGCGGTCAGGTGCTCCGGGCACCGGCGGAGCAGGCTGGTGACGAGCCTCATCATGACGATCTGGTGCCGGGCTGTGGGAGGCGTCATGACGTGCAGCACTCCGTCCACGAGCTCGATCCGGGGATCCGGGGGCAGGGCGTCGTACTCGTCAGGGGTTACCGTCACCGCGCTCGGCAGCGTGATGTGCGCCCCGTCCTGGGCGACCTTCGGCGACGGCCTGTTCATCTCGTCCTCTCGACCTATGTCTGTCCATCCATGTTAGGAAGGGCACCTTCCACTACCAATAGCGATGGCAAGGTGCCCTTCCTTCGGGTCAGAAGTCGCCCTCGGCGACCTGGAAGACGGTGAGGCCCAGTTCGCGCCACATGCGGACGACCTGGTTGCGGTCGTCGAGGACGGCTACGACGTACCAGGTGTCGCGGATGTGCTCATCGAAGATCTCGCGCTTGACCACGGAGTCCTTGCGCGGGTCCCCGGTCTCGCGCATGTGCAGGGCGGCGTACGGGACGCCGACGTGCTTGTCGAGCCAGGCGGCGGTGGAGTCGCGGCAGGCGTCGACGCGGCCGGAGCAGTAGACGATCGTGTGGCCCGCGGCGTGCAGGGCGCGGACGGCGTCGATCACCGGCTGGTGCGGCAGGTCGAGGTGGACGCGGGTGTGGTCGTACGGGCTGCGGTCGCCCATCAGCGCGACCGTGCCGTCCAGGTCCACGAGCACCGCCCGGGGCAGGCCGGGCTTCGGCTCGTAGACCAGGCGCGGGCCGCGCTGCGGCAGCACCAGCGGCTCGCGGCGGCCGGCGAGGTAGCGCTCGTGCATACCCTCGATGACCTCGGGGCCGACCCGCTCGGCCGCGGGCCGGGCCGCGTCGCGCTCCAGGCAGACGGCCAGCGGCACGTCGGTGAAGTCGCGCACGGTCACCTGCGCGCCGCAGTCGATCGCCAGCTCGGCCAGCTCGCGGACGACCCTGGCACGCAGGTTCGTGTCGTCGCAGATCACGTCCGCTCCCGCCTTCAGCAGCGCCTCCACCTGGGCCCGCTGCGCCACGGTCACCTGCCGCTCCGCCCAGCCCGCACCGAGGTTGCCGCCGTGCAGCATGCGGCGCAGGTCGTCGCGGTTGACCCGGACGCCGGGCTGCTCCTTGGCCCAGGTGGTCTTGCCCGAGCCGGGCAGGCCGCGGGTGATGGTGAGGGTGGGCATCGCATCGGCTCCTGTCGTGGTCACTCGTCGTCGAAGGTACGGCCGTGCGGGCGCTCGTCGCCGTCGGGCTTGAGCTCCTCCCACAGCTGGCGGCGGTACGGCTTGCCGTCCAGGTGCGCGAACAGGTATCCGCGCAGCGGGTGCCGCCCGGCGACCATGGCGTAGTCCTTGCGGGCCCAGCCCTCGGGCAGCCCTTCCATGATCTCGTCGTGCGCCTGCTCGACCTGCTTCTCCAGCTCGGCGAGGCCGGCGGTGAGGCGGGTGGCCAGCTCGGTGACCCAGCCGTGGAACTCGTCGGGCAGCGGCTCGGCGATCTCGGCGACCGTCGCGCCCTCGCCCAGCGCCGCCCACACGCCGCGGGCACTCAGCCCGGTGACGATGCGGTGCAGGTGCACGTACTCCGTGTACTTGATCTTCACGCGGGCGTCCGTGGCGAGCGCGTGCACGACCAGACCCTCGCGGCCCGGCCGCGCCGGGGCGGCCAGCGCCTGCTCGAACGTCGGGTACGCGAACGTCTCCACCACCGGGCCGGGCCAGCCCGCCACCGCCCCGGGCGGCAGCGAGCGCCCCGTCGCGATCTCCACCGCGCCGAGCAGCACCAGGTCGTTCAGGCCGCCGTAGTCGACCACGATCCGGTTGCCCGGGTAGATGATCTCCACGAGCACGGTCAGGCCCGCCGGCGGCGACCAGTGCGGGTAGCGCTCGCGCAGCAGCGCCGTGGCGTGCCGGGCCTGGTCCGAGGCGAACGAGCCGCGGGTGGCCACGGCCGGGCCGTCCGGGGTGGGGTAGACGATGCCCAGCGAGCCGTCGGCCTTGTCGGTCACCACCACCGGCTCGTCCAGGCCGATCGCGGCAGCGCCCGGCTGCCCGTGGTTGAAGAACTTGACCAGGGGCCGCGCCAGCACCGTCCCGGCGGCATCACAGATCAACCCGCGGCACGCCAGTGTCACCTCGTCCCACGCGTTCGCGTACGTGCACTTCTCCGTGTAGTTGTAGATCGTCAGCGGCAGCTCCGGATGGGTCTGCGCGCGGACGAGCCCCTCGGCCATGGCGCGGTCCAGGGCGTCGGGCGGGAAGACAGCGGCGAGGGTCGTTGTTGTGGTGGGGGACATGGCCGGAGACGCTACGAGAATCGTTCGCGAAACGCAGCCGAGTTAGCCGCTGAAGATCGCGATCGGGACGGATGGCATACTGGTCAGTCGGCCACCGGGACTGGTTCACGCCCGAGCTGTCCGGACGGGCGTCCGGCAGTGATGACAGCGACCCAGCGCCCATGAAAACGAAAGGACCGAGGCTATGAAGTCCGGTATCCACCCGCAGTACAACGAGACCACCGTCACGTGCTCCTGCGGCAACACCTTCACCACCCGCAGCACCGCCAAGGGCGGTTCGATCCACGCTGAGACCTGCAGCGCCTGCCACCCGTTCTACACGGGCAAGCAGCGCGTGCTGGACACCGCGGGCCGGGTGGCCAAGTTCCAGGCCAAGTACGCCAAGGTTCAGAAGAAGGACGCCAAGTAGCTGTCGTGACGACGCCCGCTCCGTACCCACGGAGCGGGCGTTGTGCTGTTGCAGGTCATACCGCTGTCGAGTGAGGATTCGGACATGAGTAACGAACGGCTCACCGCGCTGCTGGCCGAGTACGCGGAGCTGGAGGCGCGGCTGGCGGACCCGTCGATCCACGCCGACCAGGCCGCGGCGCGCAAGGTGGGGCGGCGCTTCGCCGAACTGACCCCGATCCACAAGACCGCGCATGAGCTGGAGTCGCTGCGCGCCGATCTGGAGGCCGCCCGCGAGCTGGCCTCGATCGACCCCGACTTCGCGGCGGAGGCGGTCAGCCTGGAGCAGCGCCTGCCGGAACTGGAGGAGAAGCTCGCCGAGCTGCTCGCCCCGCGGGACCCCAACGACGCCAAGGACGTGATCCTGGAGATCAAGTCCGGTGAGGGCGGCGAGGAGTCCGCGCTGTTCGCGGGCGACCTGCTGCGCATGTACCTGCGCTATGCCGAGCGCCGTGGCTGGATCACCGAGGTCCTCGACTCCCAGGACTCCGACCTGGGCGGCGTCAAGGACGTCTCGGTCGCCATCAAGACCCGCGGCGTGCCCGACGGCGGCTACGGCGTCTGGTCCCGCCTCAAGTGGGAGGGCGGCGTGCACCGCGTGCAGCGCGTCCCCGCCACCGAGTCCCAGGGCCGCATCCACACCTCTGCCGCGGGCGTCCTGGTCATGCCCGAGGCCGAGGAGACCGAGGTCGAGATCGACGCCAGCGACCTGAAGATCGACGTCTACCGCTCCCAGGGCGCGGGCGGCCAGTCCGTCAACACCACCGACTCGGCCGTCCGCATCACCCACCTCCCCACCGGCACGGTCGTGACCTGCCAGAACGAGCGTTCCCAGCTGCAGAACAAGGACCGGGCGATGCGCATGCTGCGCGCCAGACTCGCCCAGCTCGCCGAAGAACAGGCCCTGGCCGCCGCGGCCGACGCCCGCAAGGCCCAGATCCGCACCGTCGACCGCTCCGAGCGCATCCGCACCTACAACTACCCCCAGAACCGCATCACCGACCACCGCATCGGCTACACGGCGTACAACCTGGACCTCGCCATCGGCGGCGACATGGACGGCGTCCTCGAAGCCCTCACCACCGCCGACCGCGCCGCCCGCCTGGCCGGCGAGACCGAACTCTCCCGCGCCTGACCCCTGCCGCGCCCCCGGCCGCCAGTGAGATCATCCGACTTGCCGGGCAGGTGTGCGTATCTTGAACGCGCTTTCGCCCAGTTGCCTGGCAAGTCGAACGACCTTGGTGCGTGCCGCGCCCGGCTCACTGCCGGGCGGGGTGGCGGCCGGCACGGGCGGTCAGTGGCCGGCGGAGTCGTAGCGGCGCAGGCCGAGGCGGAAGACGAGGCGGGCCAGGAAGACGCAGTAGAGGGCGACCAGCGGGGTGAGCAGGCCGATCCAGGCGGATTCCTTGCCCAGTAGCCAGGAGGCGGGGAAGTAGCTGATGAAGGCGTACGGGACCAGGACGGTGAAGGTCGCGCGGACCGCCAGGCCGTAGATGCTGAGCGGGTACTTGGCCATGTCGCCGGTGCGGATCAGGGTCATCGCGAAGACGGGGTGGTTGCCGCCGACCCAGAACGACGCCGCGTTGCCCACGACGATCAGCGACAGCAGGATGGCGGCGCTGGAGGCGAAGAGCAGCAGCCCGCCGGCGACGCGGGTGGCGCTCCAGTCGATGTCGGAGTTGGCCAGGCCCCAGGCGATCATCGCGCCGCCGCCGATGAAGTCGCCGATGCCGTGCAAGCCGATGCCCGCGCTGACCACCTGGGTGAGCACCGGGGCGGGCCGGACCAGGGGGTAGTCCAGCTCGCCGTGGTTGATCTTCCCGGCGAGCCGCCAGGTGCCCTCGAAGAAGAGCGGGCCGAGGCCGTTGACGAGGCCGTACGTCCCGGCGAGCAGCACCGCCTCCGGGTACGACCAGCCGTTGAGGGCCGGCACGTGGGCGAAGACGGCGCTCAGGAAGATCAGGTTGAGCACCTGGAACAGCAGCCCGGCGACGATGAGCACCCAGAAGTCGGCCTCGTACTCCAGCACCGCGCGCAGGTGCGCGCCGAGGCTGCGCCGGTAGATCCGCAGCGTGCGACGCACGTCAACCTCCGTGGACGGTGAGGGCGCGCAGCGCGCGCCGCCAGATGAGCCGGGCTCCCCACCACAGCGCCAGCACCCAGGCGGCCTGCACGGCCAGCAGCCGCAGGGCCTCCCAGCCGGTGGCCTGGCCCAGGTAGAGCGCGGCGGGGGTGGCGGTGATGCTGGCGAACGGCAGCACCGAGGCCGGGCCGGCCAGCCACGCCGGCAGCAGCGCCAGCGGGATCAGCGCGCCGGAGAACAGGGTGACGATCGCGTCCTTGGCCCACGAGACGCCCATGAAGTTCTGCGTCCAGAAGCAGGCCATGGTGGTGATGTACGCGATGGTGAACTTCAGTGGCGCGACCATCAGGAAGCTCACCGCGAACAGCAGCGCCTGCGCCGGGCCGGGCACGATCAGGTCGCCGGTGAAGGCCACGATGGCCGTCGCCGCGACGGCGATCGCGATGAACTCCGTGGCCAGGCCGCCCATGTGTTCGCTGAACCGGGCCCACTGGTAGTCCAGCGGTTTGGTCAGGTCGGTGGCCACGTGGCCCTCGAAGATGCGCGAGGCCATCCACCAGTCGCCGTACGCCGAGCCGATGGACGCGGTCGCCCAGCCCACCAACAGGTAGGCCTTCATCTGGTGCCAGTCGTAGCCGCCGATCGCACCCTCGGACAGCAGCGCATGCCACACCGCCAGCGAGCCGGCCAGGAACGTCGCGCCGCCGATCCACAGGATCAGCGAGTTCAGCCGGTAGGTGAGGATGCGCCGCGTCGACATGCGCAGCAGCCCGAGATAGGGCTTCACGCCCGCACCCCGCCGCGCCCGCCGGGCGCCGAGTTCAAGGACGTGCTCGCTCATCGCAGCAGCTCCCCTGCGTACACCTTGCGCACCACGTCCTCGATGGCCGGCTCGTCCAGGTGCAGCTCGCCGACCTCGACGATCTCCAGCACGGCTGCGATGAGCTGCCCGGCGGTATGGGTGAACCGGTCGAAGGTGAGCGTGACCTCGGTGGGACTGTCGCCCGCGACGACCTCGACGTCGGGCAGCCGCTCGGCGAGCTTCTCCACCGGGGTCGGCTCGGCCAGTTGCAGGTGCATGCGGCGTACCCGGGCGAAGCGGTCCTTCATCTGGGCCAGTGGACCGTCGAAGATCTTGCGGCCCTCGTCGATGATGACGATCCGCTCGCACACGTCCTCGATGTCGCCCAGGTCGTGCGTGGTCAGCATGAGCGTCGTGCCGTCCTGGCGCAGCTCCCTCAGGAACTGCCGGACCCGGTCCTTGACCGAGATGTCCAACCCGATGGTCGGTTCGTCCAGGTAGACGATCTTCGGCTGGTGCAGCAGCGCGGCGGCCAGGTCGGCGCGCATGCGCTGGCCCAGCGACAGCTTGCGGGCCACCACGGGCAGCAGGTCGGCCAGGCCGAGCACGTCGTCGAGGCGTTCCAGGCGCTGCCGGTAGAAGGCGGGGCTGAGGTCGTACATGTCGCGCAGCAGGGCCAGCGATTCACGGACCGGCAGGTCCCACCACAGCTGGGTGCGCTGGCCGAACAGCACGCCGATGTTGCGGGCGTTGACCATCCGGTCGGTGTGCGGCTCGGCCCCGGCCACCCGTACCGTGCCCGCCGTCGGCACCAGGATGCCGGTGAGCAGCTTGATCGTCGTGGACTTGCCCGCCCCGTTGGGCCCGACGTACGCCACGGACTCGCCCGCCTCGATGGACAGGTCGATGCCGTCCACCGCCCGGAACTCCTTGAACCTGCGCTGCACCAGATGTTTCAGCGAGCCGCGAAGACCCGGATCCTTCTCCGGCCGACGGAAGATCTTCGTCAGGCCACGGGCCTCCACCAACGACATGCGCCGACCATGTCAGCGTGCCGGGCGAGGGGTCAACCGGTTTCTCGCGGGCTGTCCCGACCCCGCGGCCACCCGCCTCTGGCGCGGGCGCTGCCGCCGCGCCAGCTAGGTTGATCGGGTGCCAGTGCTCTCTGCCCAGCTCCGCGCCGCCGCCGTCCGGCTCGCCACCGCCGGCATCGACTCACCCCGGGTCGAGGCGGAGCTGCTCGCCGCGCACGTGCTCGGCGTGGCCCGCGGACGCCTGCTGCTGATCGACTCCGTCACCGATGTGCAGGCCGAGGCGCTCGACGAGCTGGTCCACCGGCGCACCGAGCGTGTTCCGCTGCAGCACCTGACCGGCACCGCCCCGTTCCTCGACCGCGAGCTGCTGGTCGGTCCCGGCGTCTTCATCCCCCGCCCCGAGACCGAGCTGCTGGCCCGCTGGGGCATCGAGGCCCTGCACGGCGTGGCCGACCCGGTGGTCCTGGACCTGTGCAGCGGCTCCGGCGCGCTGGCGATCGCGGTCGCCGACGCCCGCCCCGACGCGACCGTGTACGCGGTCGAGCGCAGCGACGACGCCCTCCCGTGGCTGCGCCGCAACACCGCGGACACGTCGGTGCGCGTGCTGCCCGGCGACGTCCGCGACTTGCCGCTGCCCGCGCCCGCCGACCTGATCCTGTGCAACCCGCCCTACGTGCCGCTCACGGTCGCGGTGCCCCCGGAGGTCGGCCACGACCCCGCCGAGGCGGTCTTCTCCGGCGAGCACGGCCTCGACCTCATTCCGGTGATCATCGCTCGGGCCTGGGCCGTGCTCAGCGACGGCGGCCGCCTCGGCATCGAGCACGACGACACCCATACCCCCGCCATGGCCGACCTCCTCAGCGCCTGGCGCGACGTCACCACCCACCCCGACCTCGCCGGCCGCCCCCGCTTCACCACCGCCCGCAGGTAGCGCCCCCGTCCGGCGCGACGGTCCTCAAGATCGCCCGATTTGCCCGGCACCTGTGCGTATCTTGAGGTCGCATTCGCCCACGTGCCGGGCAAGTCCGCCGATCTTGGGGCCGCCGGCGGACCGGCTGTCCGGTGGGTGGGAGCCGTGTGTGCCGGATGCGAACAGCGCATGACAGACTGGCTCCTCGTGAGGCTCTACGACTGCCGCAACGTCGTCGAACGGGACCGCGGGATCCAGGCCGCGATCGACGCCGTATCCAGTGGCGACCTTGTGGTCCTGCCGACCGACACGGTGTACGGCATCGGCGCCGACGCCTTCAAGCCCTGGGCGGTGACCAACCTGCTCAGCGCCAAGGGGCGAGGCCGGCACATGCCGCCGCCGGTGCTGGTCGGCTCCCGGCACACGCTGGACGGGCTCGTCATGCGGCTGCCGTCGGTGGCCCGGGATCTGGTCGAAGCCTTCTGGCCCGGCGCGCTGACCATCGTGGTCGAGCAGGCGCCGAGCTTGCAGTGGGACCTCGGCGAAACCGGCGGCACGGTGGCCGTACGCATGCCGCTGCACCCCGTGGCCCTGGAGGTGCTGCGCAAGACCGGCCCGATGGCCGTCTCCTCCGCGAACCTCAGCGGCCAGTCCGCGGCGCTCACCGCCGAGCAGGCCCGCGACCAGCTCAGCTACAAAGTCAGCGTGTACCTGGAGGCGGGGGAGTGCCCCAACCCGGTGCCGTCGACCATCGTGGACGTCACCGGCGAGCGCCCGCGCGTGCTGCGCGCCGGGGCGATCAGCCTCGACCAGCTGCGCGAGGTCGCCACCGACATCCAGGGTCCGGAGGAGTCGTGATGGCGCCGTTCACGGTCCTGCACGTGTGCATGGGCAACATCTGCCGCTCGCCGATGGCCGAGCGCCTGCTGGCGCTGGCGGTCACCGAGCAGGCCGGCCCGGTCGGCGCCGACCTGGTGCTCTCCCACTCGGCGGGCACCGGCGGCTGGCACGAGGGCGAGGAGATGAACCCGCCCGCGGCCCGCCAGGTGCGCTCGCGCGGCGGCTCGCCCGACGACTTCAGCGCCCGCAAGCTGCGCGCGGAGCACATCGAGTCGGCCGACCTGATCCTCACCGCCACCGCCGACCAGTACGACTACGTGGTCGCCCTGCGCCCCGACGCCGCCGACCGCACCTTCGTGCTCGGCGAGTTCGGCCGCCTCCTGCCGTCGGTCGACCTGACCCCACTGCCCGCCGCCGACCGCACGCCCGACGCGGTGTACACCCGCGGCGTCGCCCTGGTCGCCGCCGTCGCCGCCGCCCGCAACGGCGAACCCGCCCAGGCCAAGGACGACCTCGACGACCCCTGGGGCCGCGGCGACCAGGTCTTCGCCCGCGTGGCCGACGAGATCCAGTCCACCGTCCACCCCCTCACGGCTGTCCTCCTCCCCCCAGCGTGACCCACCCCACGCCCCCACCTGGTTGATCATGAACCTATGGCACGGTTGGTCGGCGTGTCGTTGGCACAACAACCTGATGACCTTGAGGCGTGATGCTCGGTAAGCGGCTGAAGTTCCTGCCGTTCATGCTCGGTGTGACCGCGGCGGTGGCCGTGGTGGCGCCGCTGGTGGCGTACCTCGCCGTCGGCTCGGCGGCCGCGGTCGGCGTGCTGGCGGGCGTGGTCCTGGTCGGCGTCAGCTACCTGCTGTCCAGCTTCGTGATCGCCTGGGCGGACTCGATCAACCCGAAGATGGTGCTGTCGGTCGGCCTGCTGATGTACGGCGTCAAGTTCACCGTGCTGTTCCTGGTGCTCGCCGTGATCGCCAAGTCGGGCTGGGCCGGCCTCAAGCCCATGGCGATCGGCATCGGCATCGCCGCGATCGCGTGGACCATCGGCCACGGCTGGTGGCTCTGGCACGCCAAGATCCCGTACATCGACGAGCCCGAGAAGTAGCCGATCATGAACTTGTGGCCATGACACACCGTCGAGCCGTGCCATAAGTTCATGATCAACCCGGGAGGACCCCGGGGGCCGCTAGCCGAAGATGGGTGGGCGGCAGGGGTCTTTGACGGCGCCGGAGATGAGGTTGTCGCCTTCGGTGTCCTTGCGGGAGGTGCGGGACCAGTCGACGACGGTGCGGAAGGTGCCGGAGCGGCAGCTGAGGCTCAGGTCCTTGGACTGGTATTTGAGCTCGGCGGCGTAGGTGGCCTTGCCCTTGAGGGTGTGTGTGCGGGAGGCCACACTGCGCCATGCGTCACCGTCGCGGCGCTCGATTTTGATCTTCAAGGTGAGCTTCTCGGCGCCGGGAGTGGCGCATCGATAGCGGACGCGGCCCGCGAAGTTGTCGCGATCCTCGTCGGCCTTCGGACCATCGACGATGACCGTGCAGTGCACCGGCTTGGTCGACTCGGTGTCGTCGTTGCCGCGCGGCTCACAACCGCTGCTCAATGCTGTGAGCAGCACGAAAACTACAGGTATCGTGAGCTTGCGCATCGCCGCACCGCCGTGGGGGAGAACGGAAGGGTTGTCTCCATCTCAGCGGTTCGACGCGGTTAAATCAACATCGATCTCATCCTGATGGAAGATGACGCAGCGCCGACCTGGTGATGAACATCGCTCGCGTACGGGGGGTGCGTCGTCCGCTGCAGGGGGTGGCTGATATTGTTCGCCGCGTCATGGCCGATGACCAGCCTCCGAAGCGCCCTCACGCAGAGGGCGCCGATGCGGGTTGGGCGGCCATCGGGTATCTCCTCGGCGGAATGCTGGTCTGGGGAGGGGTCGGGTGGCTCATCGATAAGTGGCTGGGACTCCCCAACGTCGGGCTGTTGATCGGTTTGATCGGCGGCGCGGCCGCCGGGGTCTATCTGACCGTGAAAAGACTGGACGGGTGACCGTGCCCGATCGACGGAGGACAGGTTGATTACGCAGCCGGGTTTCCTTGCCTCGGAGTTCCCTCCCGGGCCGGAGGTATTCGACTACAAGACCCTCATCCCGTCGCTCGAGGGCAGCCCCTGGGGGCACGCCTTCACGAAGCTGACGCTGCTGGTCTGGATCGCCGTCGCCATCGTCATCGTCTTCTTCCTCGTGACGTACCGCAACCCCACGCTGGTGCCGAGCAAGAAGCAGTGGCTCGCCGAGTCGGTGTACGGCGTGGTGCGCAACAACATCGCCACCGACATCATCGGCCCGCAGGGCGTGCGCTTCGCGCCGTACCTGGCGACCATCTTCTGCTTCGTCTTCGTGACGAACCTGTGGAGCATCGTGCCGTTCGCGCAGATCTCCCCCAACTCGCACCTGGCCTTCCCGGCCGTGCTCGCCGTGCTGACCTGGTTCGTCTACATCGGCCTGGGCATCAAGAAGCACGGTTTCTTCGGCTACCTGAAGCACGCGTGCGTGCAGCCGGGCGTGCCGCTGGCGGTGCAGCCGATCCTGATCCCGATCGAGTTCATCTCGAACCTGGTGCTGCGGCCGATCACGCTCGCCGTCCGTCTCTTCGCGAACATGTTCGCGGGTCACATGATCCTGCTGGTGTTCACCCTCGGCGGTGTGGCCCTGTGGAACGCGGGTCCGCTGCTGCTGAAGCCGGCCGCGCTGGGCAGCTGGGCCTTCGCGATCATCATGACCCTGTTCGAGCTGTTCATCCTCAGCCTGCAGGCTTACGTCTTCACCCTGCTGTCGGCGACCTACTTCCAGAGCTCGATCTCCGAAGAGCACTGAGTTCCCGGCAACCGAGTATTCGCGCCGGCCAGGCGCGACACCCCTGGCTTCTCGATCCACAACTGAAGATCGCTCATACCTGTAAACAAAAACGTGCGCGTGACCGACACGCGTCGAACTCAGGAGGAAACCAACATGACCGGCAGCCTTAACGTCATCGGCTACGGCATCGCCGCCCTCGGCCCGGGTATCGGCGTGGGTCTGGTCTTCGCCGCCTACATCCAGGCGACCGCCCGTCAGCCCGAGAGCGCCGGCCTGACCCGCACCTACATGTTCATGGGCTTCGCGGTCGTCGAGGCGCTGGCCCTGCTGGGCCTGGTTCTCGCGTTCGCCCTCAGCTAAGCCGGGTCCCGAGCGCCGAGACGATCCGGTGACCGGTCCAAGCCGACCGGTCACCGCCGAAGGGGAGTGACCTATGTACATCGCACAAGAGGCGCCAGGCGCGCCCGCGGAGCACGGCTACAACGTGCTCGGCGTGCCGCTGGCCGAGGTGATCGTCGGCCTCATCGCCTTCGGCGTCCTGCTGTTCGTGCTGACCAAGTTCGTGTTCCCGCGTATGGAGAGCATGTTCCAGCAGCGCGTCGAGGCCATCGAGGGCGGGCTCGTCAAGGCGGAGAAGGCTCAGGCCGAGGCCGCGGCCCTGCTGTCGCAGTACAAGGCGCAGCTGGCCGAGGCTCGTACGGAGGCCGCGCGCATCCGTGACGAGGCCCGTGCCGACGCCGAGGGCATCCGCACCGACGTGCTGGCCAAGGCTCGCGAGGAGTCCGACCGCATCATCGCGGCCGGTCGCGAGCAGCTGGCCGGCGAGCGGGCGAGCATCGTCCGCGAGCTGCGTGCCGAGATGGGCACGCTGGCGGTCAGCCTGGCTGGCAAGATCGTTGGCGAGTCGCTGGAGGACGAGGCCCGTCGCCGTGGCACGGTCGAGCGCGCGCTCGCCGAGCTCGAGACCGCCGGAGCCCGTTGATGCAGGCGGCAAGCCGTGAGTCGTACACCGCGGCCCGGGCAGCGCTGGAGACCAGCGCCCGGGCGGCGGGTGCCGCCGCCACCGCGGTGATCGCCGAGGAGCTGCTCGGCTTCGCGGACCTGCTGCGCCGGGAGCCGCGGCTGCGCCGCGCGCTGTCGGACCCGTCCCGTTCCGGGCAGGAGCGGGCCGAGCTGGCCGCGACCCTGCTGGCGGGCAAGGTCGGCCAGGGTACCGTTGACCTGATCAAGGTGCTGGCGTCGGGCCGCTGGTCGGCCGCGTCGGAGCTGCTGGACGGCACCGAGCGCCTGGGCGCGGACGCGCTGCTGGCCTCGGCCGAGCTGGCCGGCGACCTCAGCGAGGTCGAGGACGAGCTGTTCCGCTTCGGGCAGATCGTCGACGGCGACCTGCAGCTGGCCGCCACGATCGGGGAGACCATCGTGCCGGTGGCGCGCCGGGCCGAGCTGGTCGGCGGGCTGCTGCGGGGTAAGGCGAAGCCGGTGACGGTGAGCCTGGCCGAGCTGGCCGTGCAGGGCTTCGGCGGCCGCACGTTCAGCGGCGCGATCACCCGGCTGGTCGAACTGGCCGCCGAGCGCCGGGAGGCGCAGGTCGCGTACGTCACGGTCGCGCAGCCGCTGACCGAGGCCGAGGAGTCCCGGCTGGCCTCGTCACTGTCCGCCATCTACGGCCGTCAGGTCTCGGTGAAGGTAACCGTCGACCCCGCGGTGCTGGGTGGGCTGAGCGTGCAGGTCGGCAGCGACCTCTACGACGGCACCATCGCACGGCGGCTGGCCGCAGTCCGCAACGCGTTCGCCTAGCGAGCGCCCGGAACCCGGTCCGACCCGGTGCGCCGCTTCGGCGGCACGCCAGCGCCCGGGTTCCCCTGAACCGATACCGAACCTGACTTGACAGTCACGACACCGATAGGAAGCTGAGGATGGCCGAGCTGACCATCTCGTCCGAGGAGATCCGTGGAGCGCTTGAGCGTTTCGTCTCCTCGTACGCGCCCGAGATCTCCCGCGAGGAGGTCGGCGTCGTCACCGAGGCCGGTGACGGCATCGCCAAGGTCGAGGGTCTCCCCTCCACCATGGCCAACGAGCTGCTGGAGTTCGAAGACGGCACCCTGGGTGTCGCGCTGAACCTGGACGTCCGCGAGATCGGTGTCGTCGTCCTGGGTGCCTTCGAGGGCATCGAGGAGGGGCAGCCGGTCAAGCGCACCGGCCGCGTGCTCTCCGTGCCGGTCGGCGACAAGTTCCTGGGCCGCGTGGTGAACCCGCTGGGTGCCGCCATCGACGGGCTGGGCGAGATCGACAACGAGGGCTTCCGCGAGCTGGAGCTGCAGGCTCCGAACGTGATGGTCCGCAAGAGCGTGCACGAGTCGCTCGAGACGGGCATCAAGGCCATCGACGCGATGACCCCGATCGGCCGCGGCCAGCGCCAGCTGATCATCGGTGACCGCAAGACCGGCAAGACCTCGGTCGCGCTGGACGCGATCATCAACCAGCGCGCCAACTGGAAGACCGGCGACCCGAAGAAGCAGGTCCGCTGCATCTACGTCGCCATCGGCCAGAAGGCGTCCACCATCGCGTCCGTCAAGGGCACGCTGGAGGCCGCGGGCGCGATGGAGTACACCACCATCGTCGCCTCCCCGGCGTCGGACCCGGCCGGCTTCAAGTACCTGGCGCCGTACGCCGGTTCGGCCATCGGCCAGCACTGGATGTACGCCGGCAAGCACGTTCTGATCGTCTTCGACGACCTGAGCAAGCAGGCCGAGGCCTACCGTGCCGTGTCGCTGCTGCTGCGCCGTCCGCCGGGCCGTGAGGCCTACCCGGGTGACGTCTTCTACCTGCACTCCCGCCTGCTGGAGCGCTGCGCGAAGCTGTCCGACGAGCTGGGCGCGGGCTCGATGACCGGTCTGCCGATCATCGAGACGAAGGCCGGCGACATCTCGGCGTTCATCCCGACCAACGTCATCTCCATCACCGATGGGCAGATCTTCCTCGAGGAGAACCTGTTCAACTCGGGTGTGCGTCCGGCCATCAACGTCGGCACCTCGGTCTCCCGGGTCGGTGGCTCGGCGCAGGGCAAGCCGATGCGCAAGGTCTCCGGCCGTCTGCGCCTGGACCTGGCCCAGTTCCGTGAGCTGGAGGCGTTCGCCGCCTTCGCCTCCGACCTGGACCGTGCCTCGCGCGCCCAGCTGGAGAAGGGCTCTCGCCTGGTCGAGCTGCTCAAGCAGCAGAACTACTCGCCGTACCCGATCGAGGAGCAGGTCGTCTCGGTCTGGACCGGCACCGAGGGCAAGCTCGACGACATCCCGGTCAAGGACGTGCGCCGCTTCGAGGGCGAGTTCCTGCAGCACCTGCGTGCCTCGCACAGCGACGTGCTTAAGACCATCGCGTCCGGCACCTGGGACGACGACGTCGTGGCGAACCTCGACAAGGCGATCACGGCGTTCAAGGCCGGCTTCCTGCCCGCCGAGGACAACATCGTGATCAACGAGGCTGAGGCCACCGCGCTCGAGGGCCCCGAGGTCACCGAGACGGTCACCCGCATCGTGGACGAGAAGAAGTAGTCATGGCCGGTTCGGTACGAGTGCTTCGTCGACGGATCAAGGCGACCCGCTCGACGAAGAAGATCACCAAGGCGATGGAGCTGGTCGCGACCAGCCGCATCGCCAAGGCGCAGGCTCGGGTCGACGCGTCCTTGCCGTACGCGAACGCGATCACCGGTGTGCTGACCGCGCTGGCGTCCAACACCAACGCCCAGCACCCGCTGCTGGTGCCGCGGGACCCGGAGCACCGGGCCGGCGTGTTGCTCGTCACGAGCGACCGCGGCCTGTGCGGCGGTTACAACGCCAACGCGATCCGGCTCGCCGAGCAGCTCATCGCTCGCCTGAAGAGCGAGGGCAAGCAGGTCGCGCTGTACGTCGTCGGCCGCAAGGGGATCAGCTACTACACCTTCCGCGGGCGCGAGCTCGCCGGAAGCTGGAGCGGCTTCTCCGAGCAGCCGCGCTTCGAGGACGCGCGCCGGGTCGGCGAGACGCTGATCCAGGCGTTCGTGCACGGCGCGGACGACAGCCTCGACGGCGCGGGCGACGACGGCGTGCTGGGCGTGGACGAGTTGCACATCGTCTACACCGAGTTCAAGTCGCTCATGACCCAGAACGCCAGCACGAAGATCTTCGCGCCGATGCAGGTCGAAGAGCGTGCGGGCAACAAGGGCGAGCTGCTGCCGGCGTACGACTTCGAGCCGAACGCCGAGGAGCTGCTCGACGCGCTGCTGCCGAAGTACATCAACACGCGGATCTACGCGGCGTTGCTGGACTCGGCGGCCAGCGAGTCGGCCTCCCGCCGTCGGGCGATGAAGAGCGCGACGGACAATGCGGAAACCATGATCAAGTCGCTGACGCGGGAGATGAACTCCGCGCGTCAGGCCGCGATCACCCAGGAAATCAGTGAGATCGTCGGCGGCGTGGACGCGCTGGCGGCGGCGGGGAGTGAATGATGACCACTGCTACTGACACCAAGGCGGGCGTCGGTCGAGTCGTCCGGGTCATCGGCCCGGTCGTCGACGTCGAGTTCCCGCGCGACGCGATGCCCGCTCTGTTCAACGCGCTCCAGGTCGAGGTGACCCTGAGCGAGGGCGACCGCACGCTGACCCTCGAGGTGGCCAACCACCTCGGCGACAACGTGGTCCGGGCCATCTCGATGCAGCCCACCGACGGCATGGTCCGCGGTGCGGAGGTGCGCGACACCGGTTCGCCGATCAGCGTGCCGGTCGGCAACGAGACCAAGGGCAAGGTGTTCAACGTCCTCGGTGACTGCCTCAACCTCGAGAAGGGGCAGAAGCTCGAGGTCACCGAGCGCTGGCCGATCCACCGCAAGCCTCCGGCGTTCTCCGAGCTGGAGCCGAAGACCGAGATGCTGGAGACCGGCGTCAAGGTGATCGACCTGCTGGCCCCGTACGTCAAGGGCGGCAAGATCGGTCTGTTCGGCGGCGCGGGCGTGGGCAAGACGGTGCTCATCCAGGAGATGATCATCCGCGTTGCCCGTAACTTCGGCGGTACGTCGGTGTTCGCGGGCGTGGGTGAGCGCACCCGTGAGGGCAACGACCTGATCCACGAGATGGCCGACGCCAACGTGCTCGGCGACACCGCGCTGGTCTTCGGCCAGATGGACGAGCCCCCGGGCACCCGTCTGCGGGTCGCGCTGTCCGCGCTGACCATGGCCGAGTACTTCCGCGACGTGCAGAAGCAGGAGGTGCTGCTCTTCATCGACAACATCTTCCGCTTCACGCAGGCCGGTTCCGAGGTGTCCACCCTGCTCGGCCGTATGCCGAGCGCCGTGGGTTACCAGCCGACCCTCGCCGACGAGATGGGTGAGCTCCAGGAGCGCATCACCTCGGTGCGTGGCCAGGCCATCACCTCGCTGCAGGCCATCTACGTGCCCGCGGACGACTACACCGACCCGGCGCCGGCGACCACCTTCGCCCACCTGGACGCGACCACGAACCTCGAGCGCAAGGTGTCCGACAAGGGCATCTACCCCGCCGTGGACCCGCTGGCCTCGTCCTCGCGAATCCTGGCCCCGGAGTACGTCGGCGCGGAGCACTACGCCGTCGCCTCCGAGGTGAAGCGGATCCTGCAGAAGTACAACGACCTGCAGGACATCATCGCGATCCTCGGTATGGACGAGCTGTCCGAGGAGGACAAGGTCACCGTGGCCCGGGCCCGCCGGATCGAGCGGTTCCTGTCGCAGAACACCTACGCGGCCAAGCAGTTCACCGGTGTCGAGGGTTCGACCGTGCCGGTGAAGGAGACCGTGGAGGCGTTCAAGAAGATCTCCCAGGGCGACTACGACCACGTCCCGGAGCAGGCCTTCTTCATGTGCGGCGGCCTCGACGACCTCGAGAAGAACTACCGCGAGCTGACCAAGTAAGGTCCGCGAGCGGCAAGCGGCCCCTGTCCCGACCGGGACGGGGGCCGCTTCGCGTCCGGCCTCCGACGCGGGACGGGAGGAGCCAACGGTGCATCTGCCTCGTTAGCCACATCATGGTGGCGAAACGGTGGCGTGCCGCGGCGCGCTGGGCGCGCTGGAGCGTGCTCGCGGGCACGGCGCTGATGATGCTGAGCGGTGCGTCCCTGGTCACCGTGGACCGTGTGCTCGCGCGCTACGAGAGCGCGATCCACAGCGAGGACCTCTTCGGCGACCAGACGCCGGGCCGGCAGGCGCCCCCGCGCCCCGAGGACATCAAGGGGCCGCTCAACATCCTGCTGGCGGGCATCGACCCGCGGCACAACGACCCGTTCTGGATCCCGCGGGCCGACTCGATCCTGGTCATGCACATCCCCGCCGGCCTCGACCGGGGCTATCTCTTCTCGCTGCCCCGGGACCTGCTGGTGGCCATCCCGCCGTTCGCCAAGTCCGGCTACGGCGGCAACCCCGCGGACAAGCTCGCGCACGCGATGTACTTCGGCTCGATGGTGCCCGGCGACCGGCGTGCCAACCACGCCCAGGGCTTCGAGCTGCTGGCTGCGACGGTCAGCCAGTACACCGGGATCGCGCGGTTCGACGCGGGGGCGATCATCGACTTCAGCGGGTTCAAGGACGTGATCGACGCGCTGGGCGGCATCGACATGATGGTCGACGAGCGGGTCGCCTCGATCCACCTGGAGCCCGACGGCGACCCCCGGGACCGGGGCGCGAGCAGCACCGGGTACGTCGGCGAGCAGATGGTCTACGAGCCGGGTTTGCGCCACTTCAAGGGCTGGCAGGCGCTGGACTACGCCCGCCAGCGGTACGTGACCGGCGGGGACTACGCCCGCCAGCGGCACCAGCAGCAACTGGTCCGCGCGATGATCGCCAAGGCGTTCAGCGACGACGTGCTGGGTGATCCGCTGCAGATGGACACCGTGCTGCGCGCGGCCGGCTCGTCGCTCACCTTCAGCGGCCGCGGGCACGGCGTGATCGACTGGGCGTTCGCGCTGCAGGACCTGCGCCCGAGCACCGTGCACATGGTGAAGCTGGCCGGTGGCGGAGTGGGCCGCTACGTCGTCGACAAGGGCAAGGACGACGACGAGGGCGACGACGGGGGCGGTGACGACGGCGACGACGGCGGGGATGACGGCGACGACGGCGACGACGGCGACAAGAAGGACGACAAGAAGAAGAAGTCCAAGCCCAAGATGAAGTACCAGTACCTGGGCGAGCAGTTGGACATGTACTCCCGGCAGTTCCTCGCCTCGGTCGCGGCGGGCTCGGTCGAGAACTTTGTGGCCTTCCATCCCGAAATGCTGGGTAAGTGATGGTGGCCGGTTAGCTCACACTGACCGGTCCTGCTGGGGGCCGCTGATCACCGGCGGTTAGACTCGCTGCACCAATCTTGCACACCTGAGGAGTCATCGTGGCCAAGCTGCTCCAGGTCGAGCTCGTCGCCGTCGAGGAGAAGGTCTGGTCCGGGCAGGCCGAGATGGTCATCGCCCGCACCACCGAGGGCGAGCTGGGCGTGCTGCCCAGCCACGCGCCGCTGCTCGGCCAGCTGGCGAACCCGGGCGGGGTGCGCATCATCCTCCCCGGCGGCGAGGAACTGGCCTACGAGGTCTTCGGCGGCTTCCTGTCCGTCACGACCGAGGGCGTGACGGTGCTGGCAGAGACCGTCGCCCCGGTCACTCCGGCCGCCCGCCACTGAGCGACCAGCGCCGCCCACGACGATGAGGTCGCTGCTCGAAGTAGTCGCCATCGGCCTCGTCGTCCTGCTCGCCCTGCTGGCGGGCCTGTTCGTGCGCCGCGAGGTGTTCGCCCGCGGCCACGGCACCGTCGAGCTGTACCTCCGGCTGCGCCAGACGGCCGGAGGGCGCGGCTGGGCGCCCGGCTTCGCCCAGTTCCGCGGCGACGACCTGCGCTGGTACCGGATGTTCAGCCTGTCCCCGCGCCCCCGCCGCACCCTCTCCCGGCGCGACTTGAAGGTCATCGCCCGGCGTGCGCCCAGCGCGGACGAGTCGGTGCTCGTGCCCGCCGACTGGGTCGTCCTGCAGTGCGCCGACTCGCGGGCCCAGGTGGAGATCGCCATGCCCCTGCACACCGTCACCGGCTTCCTCTCCTGGCTCGAAGCAGCCGCCCCCTACTCCACGTAGGCGAAGGCCGGGTCAAGGCGCGGGCGTGCGGCGGTAGCGGCGCAGCGCGAGCGGGATCGCCGCCACCAGCACCGCGAAGATCCAGACCAGGGCCGGCGGGTACGCCGAAGCCGCGGTCGCGCCGGAGCCGGCGGGTTCATCGCCCCAGAGCACGCGCAGCGCCGTGACGACGGCCGAGACGGGGTTCGCCTCGGCGAGCGGGCGCAGCCACTGCGGCATGGTGTCCGGCGGCGCGAGCACGTTCGACACGAACGTCAGCGCGACGAGGCACGCCGGCATGACGGCCCGCGCCGCGCGGGGTGTGCGTGCGGACAGCCCCACGAGCACGGACAGCCACGCGACGGCGTACCCGAAGGTCAGGACAAGCAGGAAGCCCGCGGCGGCCGCAGCGGGGCCGCTGTGGACGCGCCAGCCCGCGATCACCCCCGCCGCCGCGGCGACCGCCGCCGTCATCGCGATCCGGAGCAGGTCCGAGACGGTACGCCCGAACAGCACCGCACCCCCCGGCGTCGGCAGCGCCCGGAACCGGTCGACCATGCCGTGGCGCACGTCGCCCGCGACGTCGACCGCGGCCATCCCGGCAGTGAGCGCGACGGCCTGCACGATCAGGCCCGGGATCAGGAAATCCGGATAACCCGCGACACCCGGCACGCTGATCACGCCGCCCAGCAACACCCCGAACAGCAGCATGAACAGCACCGGCTGCAGCAGCGGCAGGACGAGCAGCCGGGGCTCGCGCCGCCCGCGTACCAGCCCGCGTCGAGCCGTCACCCACACGTCCTGCGCCACCGCCGCGAACTCGCTCACGTCATCTCCTCGCCGCCCCGGGTCTTGGTAAGGAAGGGCACCTTCACATCGCTATGTGTTGTAGAAGGTGCCCTTCCTTCGCTCAGGTCCTGGCCTCTTCGTCGGCCAGGGTGGGGGTGGCGGCCTGGCCGGTGAGTTTGCGGAAGACGTCGTCGAGGCTGGCGCGGTGGATGCCGATGTCGACCGGCTCGATGCCGGCCGCGTCGAGCCGGCGCACCAGCTCGATCAGGGCCTGCGCGCCGGACACGACCGGGGCCTGCACCAGGTGCTGGTCCAGGAAGACCACGGCCTGGCCGCCGCAGACCCGGTTCAGGATGTCCTCGGCTACCTGAGTCTCTGCGCGGTCGCCCAGCACGACCTGCAGCCGCTCCCCGCCGATCTGCCGGGTGAGCTGGTCCGGGGTGCCCCGCGCGAGCACGTGGCCGCGGTCGAGCACCACGATCTCGTCGGCCAGTTCGTCGGCCTCCTCCAGGTGCCGGGTCGCCAGCAGCAGGGTCGTGCCGTCGCGCACCCGCTCGCTGATCACGTCCCAGATGCCCAGCCGGCTGCGCTGGTCCAGCCCCGCCGTGGGCTCGTCGAGCAGCACCACGGCGGGGGCGGCCACCAGCGCGCAGGCCAGGTCGAGGCGGCGGCGCATCCCGGCGGGATAGCAGCTCACCCGCCGGTGCGCGGCCTCGCTCAGGTGGAAGCGTTCCAGCAGCTCCTCGGCCCGCGCGCGGGCCCGGCGGCGGCCGAGCCGGTGCAGCCTGCCGAGCTGCTCCAGGTTCTCGAAGCCGGTGAGGAAGCCGTCCACGGCCGGGCGCTGCCCGCACACGCCGATGTCCGGGCGCGCCCAGGCCGGATGGGTCAGCACGTCGACGCCGTTGACCAGGCAGCGGCCGGCGTCCGGGCGCAGCAGGGTCGCCATGATGCGCACCGCGGTCGTCTTGCCGGCCCGGTCGGGTCCGAGCAGGCCCAGCACGGTGCCCTCCGGCACGCTCAAGGACAGCCCGGCCAGCGCGGTCGCCGAGCCGTACCGCTTGACCAGACCTTCCGCGACGATCGCAGCGGCCATGGGCTCACGGTAGTCACGGTGTGGACCCCGCGCGCCGGATCCGCCCTTTTACCGGGTCGCGACCAGTTCGACCTCGTAGCCCTGCTCGTCCTCCAGGTACGCCGCGTAGGTGTCCGGACCGCCCGCGTGCGGGTGCCGGTCGGCGAACAGCAGCCGCCAGCCGTGCTCACCCGCCGCCGCGACCAGCCGGTCCACGTCGGCCGGGGAGCCCGCGTGCAGCGCCAGGTGGTTCAGGCCGGGAGCGCGCCGCTCGTGCCGCCCGCCGGTCAGATCCGGGGAGCACTCGAAGACGACGTACGCCGTGCCGTGCCGCCAGGAGACGCCGGCCGCCCACCGCTGGTGCTCGGTCCAGCCCAGCTCGGTCAGCAGCCAGCCCCAGGAGCGCTCGGTCGCCGCCAGGTCCGGCACCCACACCTCGACGTGGTGCAGGCTCACCGGTTGGCCCCGGGCACCCACTTCACGTCCGCCGCGCCGTCGGAATTGGCGACTCTTCCGAGGATGAACAGCAGATCGGAGAGCCGGTTGAGATACTGTGCGGGCAGCGGGCCGGTGCGCTCCGCGTCCACGCTCAGCAGCGCGAACGAGGAACGTTCCGCGCGCCGGGCGGTGGTTCGCGCGACGTGCAGCAGGGCCGCTCCCGGCGAGCCCCCCGGCAGGACAAAAGAATCCAGCTTGGCCAGTCGCGCGTTGAACTCGTCGCACCAGCCCTCCAGGCGGGTGACGTAGTCCTGCGTGACGCGCAGCGGCGGGTACTTCGGATCGGGGGTGATCGGGTTGCACAGGTCGGCGCCCACATCGAACAGGTCGTTCTGGATGAGGGTCAGCACGTCGCGCACATCATCGGCCAGGTTGCCCAGAGCGAGCGCCACACCCAGCGCGGCGTTGCACTCGTCCACATCGGCGTACGCGGCGATGCGCGGATCGGTCTTGTCCACGCGCTCGCCGTTGCCGAGCGCGGTGGTGCCGGCGTCGCCGGTCCTGGTGTAGATGCGGGTGAGGTGAACAGCCATGACAGCGAGCCTAATGGTGGCCGACGGTGGTGAGTCCGTCGGCGCGTTGCTGGCGGACGTCCGGACGGGGGGCCTGGCTTCTACGATGGCCGACGTGGATGTGATCCGGGTCAAGGGCGGCGTACGGCTGGCCGGCGAGGTCGGCGTGGTCGGCGCGAAGAACAGCGCGCTCAAACTGATGGCGGCGGCGCTGCTCGCCGAGGGCGAGAGCGTGATCACCAACGTGCCGCGCATCACCGACATCGCGCTGATGGGGGAGGTGCTGCGGCGGCTGGGCGCCGGCGTCGTCTTCGAGGGCGACCGGGTGCGCATCGACGTGCCCGCCAAGCTGCACCCCGAGGCCGACTACGAGCTGGTGCGCCGGCTGCGCGCGTCGATCTGCGTGCTCGGGCCGCTGCTCGCACGCTGCGGCAGGGTGCGGGTCGCGCACCCGGGCGGCGACGCGATCGGCTCGCGCGGGCTGGACATGCACGTGTCCGGCCTGGCGAAGATGGGCGCCGACATCAGCGGCGAGCACGGCTTCGTCGTCGCCGAGGCCCCGTCGGGCCTGCACGGAGCCAAGATCAGCCTGGACTTCCCCAGCGTCGGCGCGACCGAGAACCTGCTGATGGCGGCTGTGCTGGCGCGCGGCACCACGGTGATCGACAACGTGGCGCGCGAGCCGGAGATCGTCGACATCTGCCGGATGCTGACCGGCATGGGCGCGCGCATCGAGGGTGCGGGCACCTCCGAGCTGACCGTGCACGGCGTCAGCGCGCTCCGGCCCGTCGAGCACGCCACCATCGGCGACCGCATCGTGGCGGGCACCTGGGCCTTCGGGGCCGCGATGACCCGTGGCGACGTCACGGTGCGCGGCATCGACCCGCGCTGCCTGGAGATCGCCCTCGACAAGATCCAGCAGGCGGGCGGCGCGGTCGACTACGGTCCCGACTGGTTCCGGGTGCGCATCGCCGACCGGCCCAGCGCGGTGGACGTACGCACGCTGCCCTTCCCGGGTTTCGCCACCGACCTGCTGCCGATGGCGATCGGCATGGCCGCGGTGGCCGACGGCGTCTCGCTGATCACGGAGAACATCTTCGACGGGCGGTTCATGTTCGCCGAGGAGCTCAAGCGGCTCGGCGCGGACATCCGCATCGAGGGCCACCACGCCATGGTCCGCGGCCGGGACCGGCTGTCCAGCGCCGAGGTCACCGCCAGCGACATCCGGGCCGGGGCCGGCCTGGTCATCGCCGGCCTCTGCGGCGACGGTGTGACCACCGTCCGCGCCGTCCACCACATCGACCGCGGCTACCCCGACTTCGCCCGCGACCTACGCGCCCTGGGCGTCCAAGTCGAACGCGCCGAAACCCCCGCCGACCCCGAATACGGCTTCTGATCCTTTCGCGCCGCAACTCTTGAACACTTGCGGCCTCAGGACAGTCCTGAGGCCGCAAGTCTTCAAGAGTTGGGCGGCCGGCCCGGGCCCGGCGTGGTGGGACCGGGTGCCGGCGGCGTTGGCGGCAACCGGGGTCTAGCGGGTTTCGCCGACCACGCGGCGGGCTCGGCTCACCTCGTCGGCGAAGACCAGCACCCGGATACGGCCGTCGGGTGCGGTGGCGAGCGTGGCGCGGATGCCGACGCTGTGCAGGTGCTCACGGATGAGCGTCGCGTCGGCGAGGGTACGGACCACCGCAGCGCTGGCGAGCAGGCCGTAGTCGTCGAGGGCGGGGCTCGGCGCGAGCGGCACGGGTGTCTCGGCGTCGCGCTGCAGTCCGCGGTGCAGGACCACGGCGAGGACCGCGATCGTCAACATCGCGATCATCGGGCCGGCAAGGTAGGCACTAGCAGGCATGATCCCAGTTTGCACCCCGACGGCGGGGTCGCGAGGCCGTTCCCGGTCCCCTGAGCGATCGTTTAGGCTCGACTGCGGTCGGCGGCTGCACCGGCGGCCGACGACGAGCGGTTCACCCAGTGGGAGGCAGTGCAATGGCAGGCAAGCTCGCGGTCATCGGGGCGGGACTCATGGGCGCCGGTATCGCCCAGGTGGCGGCACAGGCCGGATGGCAGGTCACGCTGCGCGACCTCGACGACACGGCCACCGGGCGCGGTCTGGACGGCATCCGCACCTCGCTGGCGCGGTTCGCGGCCAAGGGCACCATCACCGAACAGGACGCCCAGGACGCGCTGGGGCGTATCACCACCACCACGGACCTGGAGGCCGCGGCCGAGGCCGACATCGTGATCGAGGCGGTCTTCGAGAAGCTGGAGATCAAGCAGGAGGTGTTCCGGGCGCTGGACCGCATCTGCAAGCCGGACGCGGTGCTCGGCACCAACACCTCCGCCATCCCGATCACCCAGATCGCGGCGGCCACGCAGCGCCCCGAGATGGTCGTGGGCACCCACTTCTTCTCGCCGGTGCCGATGATGAAGCTGTGCGAGCTGGTCCGGGGCCACCGCACCAGCGACGAGACGCTGGCCACCGCGCGGGCGTTCGCCGAGGGCATCGGCAAGACCTGCATCGTGGTGAACCGTGACATCGCGGGCTTCGTCACCACCCGCCTGATCGCGGCGCTGGTCGTGGAGGCGGTCAAGCTCGTCGAGTCGGGCGTGTGCACCCCCGAGGACCTGGACACGGCCTGCAAGCTGGGCTTCGGCCACGCCATGGGCCCGCTGGCCACCACCGACCTGACCGGCGTGGACATCCTGGCGCACGCCGCCCGCAACATCTACACCGACACCGCCGACCCGAAGTTCTTCCCGCCGGAGCTGCTCCAGCGCATGGTCACCGCCGGCGAACTGGGCCGCAAGTCCGGCAAGGGCTTCTACACGTACTGACCGGCCGCGCCGCGATCCTCATGGACGTCGGCCTGTCACGTCGACTTTCCGCGTGCCGGAGTCGATGTGACGGGCCAACGTCCATGTCAAAGCGTGGTGGAGGGATCACACCGGTGACAGGGCGCGGCCGAGGAAGTCGAAGGCGGCCGGGGTGATCGAGTTCCAGTAGGTGCGGGTGTGCGCGCCCGGGGCGTACGCCGTGGTGGCGGCCGGGATCGCGGCGGCCAGGGCACGCACGTCCTCGTAGAAGCCGTCCTGCTCGCCGCACCACAGCGCGACGGGCGTGCCGGCCAGGGCGGAAGCGCCCGCGAAGACGCGGTCCCCGGGCGCGACGGCGGGGGAGAACGCCGCCACCGCGCGGTACGCCCCCGGGTGCGACTGGGCCAGCCGCAGCACCCCGTAGCCGCCCATCGACCAGCCCCACAGGGCCAGGCGAGTCGTGTCGAAGCCGCGTTCGGCGCACCACGCCGGGATCTCCTCGTACGCCATCCGCTGCGGGTCGTCGGCCCCCGACGGCTCCCAGCGCAGTCGTCCGCCGGTCGCCCCGGCCAGCACGAACGGCGGCACGCCGCGCGCGGCGGCGTCGCTGAGGAAACGCCCGAAGCCGAAGCCGGGGAAGTTCGCGGCCGTCGCCGACGCGCCGTGCAGCACGAGGCACACCGGCAGGCCGCGGCCGTCGCCGTGGCCCGCGGGCACCGCCGTGTAGAAGTCCACGGTCGCACCCCGCGCCGCCGAGGAGCGCTGCTCCAGACGCTCGTCGCCGAGCGGCACGTCCGGGACCAGCTTGGCGGCGGTCTCCGTGTCGTCGGGTCGGCTACCCCGCCAGAGCGCGACGCCGCCGAGCGCCGCCGCGCCGAGGGTCACCCCCGCGGCGATCCGCAACGCCCGGCGGCGCTGCATCAGCCCTCCCGCTTGCTCGTCCAGCGGAACCCGACCAGGCACAAAACCAGCCCGCCGACGCACCAGGCGGCGAGCACCAGGGCGACCTTGCCCAGCTCGTACGAGCCGGCGACCTCCTGGCTCGCGAAGGACTCGGGCAGGAACACGCTGCGCAGTCCCTGGCACATCCACTTCAGCGGGAACAGTGCGGCGAACTGCTGCATCCACGGCGGCAGGTCGTCGTATTCGAAGAACACGCCCGAGGTGAACTGCAGGATCAGCGCGATCGGGGTGACCACGGCCGGTCCGGCCCGCCCGGTCTTGGCGACGCCGGAGAACGCGATGCCGCACAGCGTGCAGGCGATCAGGCCGAGCACGCTGACCCAGCCGAAGGTGAACCACTTCTGCCCGGTGTCGGGCAGCCGCAGGTCGTAGAAGGCGACCGCGACGGCCAGCAGCATGACGACGCTGATGAAGGCGAGCGCCGCCACACAGAGGATCTTGCCGGCGAAGAACACCCACTTCGGCATGGGGGTGCCGCGGTAGCGCTTGAGCACACCCCGGTCGCGCTCGATCGGGATGGTGATCGCCAGGTTCTGGAAACCGGTGGCCATGATGCCGGAGGCGATCATGCCGGTGACGAAGTACTGCGACAGGGTCACCGCCGGGTTCTCGCCGGGCGGGGTGATGACCACGCTGCCGAAGATCGACCCGAAGATCAGCATCAGCATGACGGGGAAGAGCAGCGTGAAGACCAGGGACTCCCGGGTACGCACGAACTGCTTGAACTCGATCCCGCCCTGCGCCAGGGCCAGGCTCAGGCCGCCACCGCCACCTGCCCGCCGCGCGGCGGGCCGCGCCGTCTCCTGTGCCGCGGTCTGCGCGCTCATGCTCGCTCCTGCCCGTTCTCGCCGATCATCTTCAGGTAGACGTCCTCCAGCGTGGGCCGGGTGACGGTCAGCTCCGGGACCTCGCCGCCGAACGACGCGGCCAGCCGCTGCACCACCTCGGTGGGCCGGTCGGTGTCCTCGGCATGCGTGCCGTTGTCGTCGCGCCAGCTCACGGTGGCCGTGGCCAGGTGCCGCCCGCCCAGCTCGGCGGGGGTCGACACGGCGATCATCGTGCCGCGCGCGATCACGCCGACCCGGTCGGCGAGCGCCTCGGCCTCGTCCAGGTAGTGGGTGGTCAGCAGGATCGTGGTGCCGGTGTGCGACAGCGCCCGGATCAGGTCCCAGAACTCGCGGCGCGCGGCCGGGTCGAAGCCCGTCGTCGGCTCGTCGAGGAACAGCACCTCGGGCTGGTTGACGATGCCCAGGGCCACGTCGAGGCGGCGCTTCTGGCCGCCGGAGAGGGTGTGGGTACGCGAGTTCGCCTTCTCGCTCAGCCCGACCCGCTCGATGACCTCGTCGGGGTCGGCCGGGTTCGGGTAGAAGCGCGCGAAGTGGCGTACCACCTCGTGCACCTTGAGCTCGTCGAACTCCCCGGTGCCCTGCAGCACGATGCCGACCCGGCGACGCCAGTCGCGGTCGGCCTTCGCGGGGTCCGTGCCGAGCACGGAGACGGTGCCGGAGTCCCTGGCGCGGAAGCCCTCCAGGATCTCCACGGTGGTGGTCTTGCCCGCCCCGTTGGGGCCCAGCAGCGCGAAGACCTCGCCGCGCGGCACGGCCAGGTCGACCCCCGCGACCGCGACGTTGTCCGCATAGGACTTGCGCAGCCCGGAGACGCTGATCGCCAGCTCTTCGTGAGTCACACCCGGCACGATACGTCAGCGTGTCATCGACGCCCGCCCCTGCTCGGCCGGGCGCGAGAGACGCCACGCACCCCAGTGAGATTCTTCACCGGCACAAGTTACTGAACGTTCACTTAGCATCGGCGTATGGAGCCACGTCTCGCCGATCGTGACCGTCCCTGGGTCATGCGCACCTACGCCGGCCACTCGAACGCGGCGGCCACCAACGCGCTGTTCCGGCGCAACCTGGCCAAGGGCCAGACCGGCCTGTCGGTCGCGTTCGACCTGCCCACGCAGACCGGCTACGACCCCGACCACGAGCTCGCCGCGGGCGAGGTGGGCCGGGTCGGCGTGCCGGTGGCGCACCTCGGCGACGCGCGTGCCCTGTTCGACGGCATCGACCTGGCCGCCGCGAACACCAGCATGACGATCAACGCCACCGCGATGTGGCTGCTCGCGCTGTACGTCACCGTCGCGCAGGAGCAGGGCGCCGACCCCGCCGCGCTGGCCGGGACGACCCAGAACGACATCATCAAGGAGTACCTGTCGCGCGGGACGTACATCTTCCCGCCCGGTCCGTCGCTGCGCCTGACCACCGACGTCATCGCGTGGACCGTGGCCGACGCGCCGGCCTGGAACCCGGTCAACATCTGCTCGTACCACCTGCAGGAGGCCGGTGCGACACCCGTGCAGGAGGTCGGCTTCGCGCTGGCCACCGCCGTCGCGGTGCTCGACCGGGTGCGCGACGGCGGCCAGGTCGCGCCGGAGCGCATGGGCGACGTCGTGCAGCGCATCTCGTTCTTCGTCAACTCCGGCGTGCGCTTCGTCGAGGAGATGGCGAAGATGCGCGCGTTCGGCCGGCTCTGGGACGAGATCACCCGCGACCGGTACGGCGTCACCGACCCCAAGCAGCGCCGCCTGCGCTACGGCGTACAGGTCAACTCGCTGGGGCTGACCGAGTCGCAGCCGGAGAACAACGTCGCGCGGATCGTGCTGGAGATGCTCGGCGTCACCATGTCCCGCGACGCCCGTGCCCGCGCCGTGCAGCTGCCCGCCTGGAACGAGGCCCTGGGCCTGCCCCGGCCCTGGGACCAGCAGTGGTCCCTGCGCCTGCAGCAGGTCCTGGCGTACGAGTCCGACCTGCTGGAATACCCCGACCTGTTCGCCGGGTCGCACGTCGTCGAGAGGCTGGTCGACGAGATCGCCGACGGGGCCCGCAAGCAGCTCGCCGAGGTGCTGGACCTCGGCGGCGCGGTGGCCGCCGTGGAGAGCGGGCATCTCAAGAGCGCCCTGGTCGCCTCGCTGGCCCGCCGTCGCGGGCGGGTCGAGTCGGGCGAGGACGTGGTGGTCGGCGTCAACCGATTCGTCGAGACCGAGCCGTCGCCGCTGACCGCCGCCGGCGCGCAGGCCATCGAGCAGGTCGACCCGGCCGTGGAGAAGGCGGCGATCGACGCGGTGACCCGATGGCGCGCCGAGCGCGACGCGTCGGCGGCCGCCGAGGCGCTGGACCGGCTGCGCGCCGAGGCCGCCGGATCGCGCAACCTGATGCCGGCGACGCTGGAATGCGTCCGGGCCGGGGTCACCACCGGGGAGTGGGCCGGGGTGCTGCGCGAGGTGTTCGGAGAGTATCGCGCGCCGACCGGGCTGAGCAGCGGCGTGTCGGGCAGCGGGGACGGCTTGCTGGCCCGGGTGCGAGAGCGGGTGCGGGCCACGGCCCGCGAGCTGGAGCGCCCGGCACTGCGGCTGCTCGTCGGCAAGCCGGGCCTCGACGGGCACTCCAACGGGGCGGAGCAGATCGCCGTACGCGCCCGCGACGCCGGGTTCGAGGTCGTCTACCAGGGCATCCGGCTGACCCCGGCGCAGATCGTGGCGGCGGCGGTGCAGGAGGACGTGGACCTCGTCGGGCTGTCGGTGCTGTCCGGCTCGCACCTCAACGCGGTGCCCGCGGTGCTGGCCGGGCTGCGTGCGGCCGGTCTGCCCGACCTGCCGGTCGTCGTCGGCGGCATCATCCCCGAGGACGACGCCGAGGTGCTGCGTGAGGCGGGCGTCGCCCGCGTCTTCACCCCGAAGGACTTCGCCCTCACCGACATCATGGCCGAACTGGTCACCGTCGTCCGCGAACGCCACCACCTCCCCTGACCGCCACGCGGTCAGGCGAGGGTCAGAGCGGTGGTGGCGAGCATGCCGGCGAGGATGGTCAGGGCGATGGCACCGGGGTCGAGGCGGGCGCCGAACCAGCGGTCGGCGAGTTCGCCGGCCGGGACCAGGCCGGACAGGGGCGCACCGAGCAGGACGAGCCAGCCGGCCAGCAGGCCGACGGGGCCCTGGGACTGCAGGAAGGCCGCGAGCAGGGTGACAACGGCCGAGCAGGCCGCGCCGAGGGCGAACAGCAGCGGCAGGATCAGCGGGGGCAGTTTCTCGCCGCCACGCTGAGCGCGGTCGATGCGGGCGGCGGCGCTTTCGAGCAGCGCGATCGGGTCCGTGGTGGTGGGGGAGTCGGGCACCGGCAGGGGCGGCGGCACGGGGCCCAGGCGGCGGCCGCGGCGGCCGCGTACCTGCTTGAGCTCGTCCCACAGGGCGCCGGCCGCGAGGTCGGTCTGGGCGACGAGACGCTGCGCGTGGGCCATCCGGGCCGTCGCGGCGACCACCGCGTCGTCGGCCGCGGCGAGGTCGTGCTCGATGGTGGCGATGCCGTCGGCGTGGGACTGGACGGCCGCGGTCAACGCCGTCTCGTGCCGCCGGGACGCGGCGACCAGGTCGGCGATCAGCGCGCGGTAGCGGACCGTCGGCGGGGAGGTCACGGGGCCACCTCGTACGGGATGATGGTCTGGGCGCGGTGGTGCACCGAGCGGTCGAAGTGCAGGGCGCGGTTGAGCCGGGGGAACCAGGCCGGGCCGCCGGGCTGCGGGTAGAGCGCGGACAGCTCGGGCCCGTGCACGTCCAGCGCCACCCACGCGCCGATCGCGTCGAAGCGGGCACCCGGCCCGCCGAGGTCGTCGCGCAGCCGAGCCACCGTGCGCCACCAGCAGAGCAGGTGGGTACGCCGCTCCGGCCCCCGGGCCAGCACGGTGCGCAGCAGCTCGTGGCCACTGGGCAGGCCGGGGCCGGGCTTGGCGGCCAGCTGCACGGCGACCGCGTCCATGGCGAAGCCGAACACGTAGTGCGGTTGCTCGCCGGTGTCCTCGGCGAGCTCGGCGAGCAGGCCGGTGACGCCGTCGGCGTCGTACCAGCCGCAGCGGTGACGGGCGTCGAGCACCGCGTGCAGCGACTTGGCGGGTGTGGTCGCGTCGGAGTCCAGGCACAGCACGCTGAACCGGGCCGAGCCGGCCGTGTGCTGGCTGCCCAGGGCATGTCCGGCGGCGAGCAGCACCGCGCAGGCCTCGTCGGCCCGGGTGCCGAGCACGGCGAGGTTGCGGCCGGGCGCGCGGTTGAGCCGCAGCGTGGCGGGACGGCCCGTGACGTCGATGGTCTCGCCGAGCAGGGCGACCGCGCCCACCGCTGCGGGCAGTTCCGGCGCGGGTGGCGGGGGCAGCAGCGGGAACAGCGGGCGGGAGTCGCCGTCGAACAGCCTCGGCGGCTCGGCCTCCGGCGGCCGGGCCGACCACAGCTGCTCCTGCAGGCCGAGCCACGTCGCGCGGTCACCGGCGTCGGGCAGCCGCACGATGGTGTTCGCCGACGGCACGCCGGAGTCGGCGTTGACCACGGCATGGCAGCGCGGGATCAGCTCGGCGGCCAGGTTCACATCGGACAGGATGCGGCGCGCCTTGGGCAGCGCGACGCGCAGCGTGAACTGCGAGACCAGCCCGGAGCGGCCCCACAGGGCTTCGATGCCGGACACGTCCTGGCTGGCCAGCACCAGGTGGATGCCCTGCGAGCGGCCCCGGCGGGCCAGGTCCTCCAGCAGGTCGACCGCCTCGCTGGTCACCGCGTCACGCGCGCCCAGCAGCACCTGGAACTCGTCGATCACGGCGACGATGCGCGGCCATACGCCCTGCGGGTCCTCGGCGCGCAGCTCGGCCAGCTTGGTCGCCTCGTGCTGCTTGGCGGCGGCGGCCCGGCGCTTGAGTTCTTCGGCCAGGTGGCGGAGCAGGGCCAGGCCGAACTCGCGGTCGCTGTTGACGTTGACGCCGACCAGCCGCACCTGCGGCAGCCAGCTGGGATCGCGGGTGCCGGGGGCGAAGCGGGCGAAGGACACGCCCTCCTTGAAGTCCAGCAGGTACAGCGACAGTTCGGCGGGGGAGTAGCGGGTGGCGAGCGCGGCGAGCCAGCAGTAGATCAGGTTGGTCTTGCCGGAGCCGGACGGGCCGCCGATCAGGGCGTGTGGCGGGTCGTCGCCGAGCACCAGCTCGACCAGCCGACCGTCGGTGCCCTCGCCGATGGGCGCGCGCAGCGCCTCGGCCGAGGACTGCTGCCAGATCTCGTCGGGCAGCAGCGCGGCGAACGGCACCGGCGGCGGCCCGGCCGTGGCCTGCTCGGCCAGCGCGCGGCAGACCCCGGTGACCAGGGCGGCACCGGGCGCGGCGTCGAGGCGTACGGGGATCTCGCCGGTGAGGCTGGTCCGTGCCGTGCCGCCGGCCCGGAGCGCGATCGTCTCGACGTCGGCGTCTGCGGCGAGGTCGAACCCTCGGCTGATCAGGTGCACCCCGGCGGCGACGCCGGTGCGGGTCACCCGGTCGAGCTGGGCGCGTTCGGCCTTGGACAGCTCCGCGCCGTTCGGGTCGGCCAGCAGCACCGCGACCCGCCAGGGCTCGGGACGGCGGCCGGTCTCGGCGGCCAGCTCGGCGACGCTGAGGTAGACCCCGCCGAGCACGTTCTCGTTGATCCGGCGGATCTGCTCGGCGAGGTCGTCGAGCAGCGGGGCGAGCCCGCCCGGCCCGAGGTACGAGATGAGCCCCGCCGGGGCCAGCGGGGCCAGCCCGGCCAGCGCGCCGCCGAGCCGGCCCGGGTCGTACACGCTGATCCGCAGCGAACCGGGTGGCACCGACGCCAGCGCGCGCAGCAGCATCGCCCCGATCAGGGCGTCCACCGCGGCCGTGCCGTCGCCGGACACGTCGAGGTGCGCGGTGTCCAGCAGCGGCACCAGGGCCGGGACGGCCGTCGGCGGAGCCGGTTCCTGCACCAGCGCGCCGATGCGCAGCAGCCCGGGGGTGAGCCCGGCCTGCTGTTCGGGCTTCATGCCGGGCCGCCACGCCGTCCACGGGCTGCCCGCGGTGCCAGGCGCGGCCGCCTCGGCGAGCCCGAGCAGCCCTCGGCCGAGTTTCGCGGTCTCGCGTTCCCGGCGGGCCCTGGCCTCGGCCAGGGCGGTGTCCCGGGTCGTCAGCAGCTCGTCGCGCCGGATCGGGGCCGAGCGCCGGACGGCGTCGAGCTGCGCGAGCGCCGCGACCCGGGCCGCCGCAGTGGCGGCCAGCGAGGCGCGGGCGGCGTGCCGGGCCGCGGCCAGTTCCCTGCGTACCGCCGCGACGATCCCTCGGCTGGTCGGCGCAGTCGCGGCGTCCTGTTCAGCCACCGCTGCGGCGGCGCGTGGGCTGCGTGACGCGGCCCAGCTCGTCGACGGCGGAGCGGCGGCGGCCGCTGTCGGTGATGCGCAGCGCGGCCCGGTGGGCTTCGGCCCGTTCGGCGGCCCGCTGCTGGGCGGCCCCGGCAGCGGCCCGTTCGGCCTCGATGATCTGGTTCAGCTCGTCGGGGGATCGGCCGTTGGCCCGCAGCAGCGCGGCGACCAGCAGCGCGGCGGCGGTCGCGGCGTCCACCGGGTGGGTGGGGGCCCGGTCGGCGGTGCGCTGGGGTGTGGTGTGGCAGACCCGCGCCACGATCTCCGCGGCCGCCTCGGCGGGCAGCGCCGGGAGCAGCTCGGCGGGCAGCGGCAGGGCCGCCCGGCGTACCCGGGCCAGGTCCTCCAGCCTCGGCGGGTAGCCGACCAGGTCGGCGGCGAGCTGGCGCAGCAGCGGTGGCGCGATGGCCGCCAGGCCCAGGCCGACGGCGGGTCCGGCGGCGGCCAGGTGCCGGTGCAGCCGGCGGCGGTCGCCGTCGTGGGCCGCCTGCACGCAGCGGCGCAGCAGCTCGGCGCTGGACTGCGCGGCGTCGGCGCGGTCGCCGACGAGCGTGGACGCGGAGAACTCCTCGCCGGTGAGCGCGGCGATCCGCTCGCCCCACCAGTCGGCCAGGCGGCAGTCAGCTGAGCCGCTGGCCTCGCCGCGCGGGGCCTGGGCGGGCACGGCGCTCTGCCAGCCCTCGTGGTGGCGGGCGTGGGTGTCGACGGGCATGCCCAGCGCCAGCGCGTACTCGTCGAGCCGGTCCTGGGCGACGCGCAGCGCGGCGGCGGCGTGGTCCAGGCGCTCGACGGCACGGCTCAGGTCGGGCACGCTGACCGGGGTCGCGCTGTGGTGCAGCACCCAGGCCAGCAGCCCGGTCGCGCTGCGCAGCCGTTCGGCGGCCGCGGAAACCTGCGGCAGCGGCAGTTCCTCCCGGGCGACCCGGAGCTGATCCGCAAGATCTTGAACGAGACTCATGCCAGGCTCACAGCGTCGCGACGTACGACTCGGCCTGCTCCACCGCGTGCAGCGTCGCGGTGAGGCATTCCTCGAGTTCCGAGGCGGCTTGGGCGAGTGCGGCCTGCGCGGCGGTCACGGCCTCGTGCCCGGACCCCTCGACGGCGGTCGCGAGGCTGAGCTGCGCCTCGCCGAGCCGGTCGTTGGCGGAACGGACCGCGTCCTGGCCTTCCTGCACGTGCAGCATGGCGGCATCGATGGCGGCTTTGACCTCGGCGACGCTGGCCACGAGACCTCCACGGGGGATCGGATGGAATTCCTCCGCGAGAGTATGACGTTTTCGCCCGTTTATCACGCTTTCGCCACGCCTGGTGGCCAGAGCTACTTTTCCGACAGTGCCCCGATGGCGCGACGCTGCCGCCGCCGTCGCCGGGCCGTCACCATCCACCAGACCAGGCCGATCAAGAAGATGATCACCAGGAACGGGACGATGATCGCGACGACCGACAGGCCCGCGCTCGCGCCGTCCTCGACCGTCGAGACCACCGGGGCCGCCAT
Source organism: Catellatospora sp. NPDC049133 (assembly GCF_040648455.1). Lineage (NCBI taxonomy): Bacteria > Bacillati > Actinomycetota > Actinomycetes > Micromonosporales > Micromonosporaceae > Catellatospora > Catellatospora sp. NPDC049133. The sequence continues at coordinate 217,719 of NZ_JBEZDT010000007.1, read as the reverse complement.
GCCGACCGTGGCCACGTTCATCACCGGCCGGGCGGTCGCCTTCGCGCCGTGCACGGTGAACGCGATGAGCAGGCCGATCACGATCGGTATCCACAGCTTCTGCGTCCACAGCGCCGACGGGTCGGTGACCGTGACGGTCTCGGAACCCGTGCCCGCCGCGAACGCCATGCCGCCCGCGGTCGGCCGGACCACGGTCTGCACCACGTCGTTGACGCTGTCCACCACCGGCACCTTGTCCGCGACGAACTCGATCGCCAGCAGCACCGCGAGGATCAGCAGCACCCAGCCGTTGCTCAGCCAGGACCAGGTGGAAGGCAGGTTGATCAGGTTCGTGTACCGGTCCAGCATGCCGATCACGAGGAGCGGGATGTAAGCGTTGAGCCCCGCGGCCGTGGCCAGCCCCGTGCCGGTCAGTAGTTCGAGCACGATCCCAGCATGCCCCGGCGGAGCAACGGACGCGAACGCTACGACGGATACGCGTCCCTTAGGCTGGTTCGGTGCGTCTCGTCATCGCCCGGTGCACCGTCGACTACGTCGGACGGCTGTCATCCCACCTCCCCTCCGCCAAACGCCTGCTCATCGTGAAGGCGGACGGTTCGGTCTCGATCCACGCCGACGACCGGGCGTACAAGCCGCTGAACTGGATGAGCCCGCCCTGCAAGCTGGTCGAGGAGCCCGGCGTCTGGCGCGTGGTCAACAAGGCCGGCGAGGAGCTCCGGATCGCTCTGGAGGAGATCTTCGAGGACACGTCCCACGTCTTCGGCCCCGACCCCGGCCTCCAGAAGGACGGCGTCGAAGCCCACCTCCAGGAACTGCTCGCCGCCGCCCCGCACACCTTCGGCGAAGGCTTCACCCTGGTCCGCCGCGAGTACATGACCGCCATCGGCCCCGTAGACCTGCTCTGCCGTGACGCCGCCAGCGCCCACGTCGCCGTCGAGGTCAAGCGCCGCGGCGAGATCGACGGCGTGGAGCAGCTCACCCGCTACCTGGAACTGCTCAACCGCGACCCCCTGCTGGCCCCCGTCGCCGGCATCTTCGCCGCCCAGGAGATCAAGCCCCAGGCCCGAGTCCTCGCCGAAGACCGCGGAATCCGCTGCGTGGTCGTCGACTACGACCGCCTCCGCGGCACCAAGAAAGACGAACTGACCCTCTTCTGACACCCGAGTGCGGAAACGGTGAGGCCCCCGGCGGGTGTGCCGGGGGCCTTCGTCGTGGGTGGGTCAGCGGTCGCGGCCGTGTAGGAGTCGGGTCACGGCCAGGGCCAGTTTCACGGCCGAGGGTTTGCGGTCGAAGGTGAGCAGGGGCGGCAGGCTGGGCAGGCGCCGGCGGGCGATGGCCTTGGCGCGGGTGAACTCGCGCAGGCCGTCGGCGCCGTGGATGCGGCCGAAGCCCGACGCGCCCACGCCGCCGAAGGGCAGGGTGGGCAGGACGGCGAAGGAGAAGGCCGAGTTCACGGCGGTCATGCCGGTCTTCAGGCGGCGGGCGATGGCCATGCCGTGGCGCTTGGAGAACACCGCCGAGCCGAGGCCGTACGCGGAGTCGTTGGCCAGCGCGATCGCCTCCTCGACGGAGGCGACCTTGGTGACGGTGATGGTCGGGCCGAAGGTCTCCTCGCGTACCGCGGCCGAGGACTCCGGAACGTCGACCAGGATGGTCGGCTTGACGTACGCGCCCTGCACCGAGTCCGGGCCGCCGAGCAGGGCGCGGCCGCCGCTGGTCAGCGCGTCGTCGATGTGGCGGGCGATGATGTCGCGCTGGCCGGGCATGGTGATCGGACCGACCTGCTCCCCCACGGTCAGCTTCTCGGTCCGCGCCACCAGCTTGCCCACGAACGCGTCGTAGACCCGCTCGTGCACGTACGCCCGCTCGATGCCGACGCAGGCCTGCCCGGCGTTGAAGTTCGCGCCCCAGGCCGCGGCCTCGGCCGCCGCGTCGAGATCGGCGTCGTCGTCCACGATCAGCGCGTCCTTGCCGCCGCACTCGATCAGCACGGGCGTCAGGGTCTCCGCGCAGGCCGCCATCACCTTGCGGCCGGTCGCCGCCGAGCCGGTGAAGGCCAGCTTGTCCACGCCCGAGCGGCACAGCGCCGCGCCGGTCTCGCCGGAGCCGTGCACGATCTGCAGCACCGGGTGCTCCGGCACGACCTCGTTGAACGCGTCCACGTAGAACTGGCCCACGGCGGGGGTGTACTCGCTGGGCTTGAAGACCACGGCGTTGCCCGCGGCCAGCCCGTACGCGATGGAACCGAACGGCGTGAAGATCGGGAAGTTCCACGGGCCGAGCACGCCGATGACGCCGAACGGCTGGTACTCCAGGTGCGCGGCGTATTCCGACTGCATCAGCGAGCCGCCGACGCGGCGCGGGCCGAGCACCTTGCGGGCATGCTTGGCGGCCCAGGCGGCATGGTCGACCGAGACGACGATCTCCAGCAGCGCCTCGTCGACCGGCTTGCCGCCCTCGCGGTGCATCAGCTCGGCCAGCTCCTGGATGCGGGCGACCAGCAGGCTGCGCCAGCGCAGCAGGCGCCGGCGGCGTTCGCGCCAGCCCAGGCCCGCCCACCAGACGCTCGCGGCGCGGGCCCGCTCGACGGCGGCGGCCACGTCCGCGGCGGTCGCGACGGGCAGGCGGGCCACCTCTTCGCCGGTGGCGGGGTTCGTCGAGATCAGCTTGCCGGCCTCGACGACACTCGCGCCGGGCGGCAGGGATGAGGTGGTGGTCACGCGCGCAGTCTAGGCCTACTCACGAGTAATCCGAAACATCCTCACGCCTGGAGATGCTCCTCGATCAGCCGGGCCGCGATCGCGGCCGGATCGGGCAGCTCGTCGTTCTCGTACAGGTCGAGGAAGCGCTGCCGTCCCGCGAACCGGGCGGACCGGATCGTCTCCTGCATACCCGTGTCCATCACGCCCGGGTTGACGACCTCCACCTTGATCCGCGGATCGTCCGAGCACTGCTCGGCCAGGTGTGCGAAGAACTCCTCGGCCCCGCGCTTGGTCGCCGAGTACGCCGACCAGCCGTCGATGATCCGGTGCGCCGCCCCGGAGGAGACGAACATGATCACGGCGCGGGAGGCGGTGGCGGGCAGTGCCGCGAGCAGGGAGTTCGTCAGCAGCATCGGCGCAGTCAGGTTCACCGCCACCGCGTTGGCCAGCTCGTCGGGCTCCAGGTCGCCGATCGGCCCGATCGGGGCGACCACCGCGGCGTTGTGGATCAGCACCACCTCGTCGGCGTCCTCGAACAGCTCGCTCAGCTCGGACGCGTGCGGCAGGGTGGACGGCTCGGCCAGCTCGCAGTGGCGCAGGATCAGCCGCTTGCCGGCGTTGATGCGCTGCGCGTCGGTGAAACCGCGACCCAGCGCGAGCACCACGGTGTCCTCGTCGGTCTCGAACTGGTTGAGCAGGGCTTCGCCCAGCCCGCGGGACACACCTGTGATCACGACATAACGCACGCTGACAGGCTAGTGCCTCGCCGTCGAGATCCACGCGACCGGCCCGAACAACCGGACCCCACTCAGATCTTGACGGTTTCTCGCGGCCCAGGCGACGAGAAACCGTCAAGATCAGACCTCGTGGCCCACGGCACGACGGCCGGTGAGAGTGGGCCGGGGCGGTCACTCGTACTCGGTGCCGCCCTTGCGGGTGAGGTAGGCGGGGGAGACCATCTTGCCGATGGCGCGGCCGCCGGTCACCGGGCTGTAGCGCTCGGGCAGCGAGCGTACGACCAGGCCCTCGCGCAGGTTCGCGCCCGTGCCGGAGACCGTCTCGGTGCCGTCGGCCAGCGCCATCAGCGCCTGCTCGTCGTACGCGCCCCGGTAGAGCACCGGGACCAGGGGCACCGCGTGCTCGGCGGCGAGCGGCGCGTACTCGTCCAGCGTCAGCCAGCGCACACCGTCCCCGGCGTCCACGCACACGTCGAACACCGCGTACCCGGGGCGCACCCCGGCGTTCGCGCCGTACGGCAGGTCCTGCACGCCCCGGCCGAACACCTCGCCGAACACGCCGACCCGGCCCGCGCCGACCGCGGCGGCGACCGCCCCGGCGAAGGCGGGCAGGTCGAAGGTCCGGATCGCGCGCCAGTACAGGTTGGCGCCGGTCTCCTTGATGGCGAGGCGCTGCTTGCCGAAGCCCTTCGACGACGCGTACACCGCACCGGTCGCCGCGACGTACGTCATCAGCGTGGCCGAGCCGTGGATCTTCTCGGTGGCGATCACCGGCTCCCCGGCCGTGAACAGGTCCGGGTAGCGGCGGATGTTCTCCACCTCGAGCCAGGGCAGCAGGTCGGCGGCGGGCTCCATGTCCCCGGCCAGGTGCACCGGCACCGGCGGGTTCCACTTGACCACGCCGAGCACCTCGGCGAAGTCCGTGCCCGCCGCGGCGGCCGCGACGAGGTCCAGGTCGGACAGTGCCTTGGGCAGGCAGACGATGCCCTGGGACAGCTCGCCGCGCAGGCGTACCGCGGTGATGCGGTCCTTGTTCGCGCCCGCGAGGCGTCCGGTGAGGCCGAGTTCGGCGATCAGCGGCTCCGGCAGCACCGAGCCTTCGGGCAGGTAAACGGCGTGGTCCCCGGTGCGGTAGGCGCCCTTGGCGACCACCGCGCGCAGCCGTCCCACCTCGGCGAGTTCGAGCGCGTCGGCATTGGGGTGCGGGTGGATCACCAGCCGTTCCGCGGTGACCTTGAGTGTCGACATGCCGAGAATGCTCCCGCCCCCGCATGCCCACAGCAACCGACTTCCCCGCCCGCCCAGAGCGAAGGAAGGGCACCTTCCCATCGCTATGTGTTGTAGAAGGTGCCCTTCCCAACCTAGGCGGGCGGACAGGCCTGCTCCGGACGTGGTCCAGTGCGCTACGGCGGTGCAACGGGCGCGGTGGCCGACGGGTCACGGCGCGGTCCCGCGGGCGTGCCGGCTGATGACCACGGACCGTGCCGTCGGCGGTGTGCGGCACGGTCCGGCGGCTGGGGTTGTGTGGGCAGACACCACTGGCAGGACGCGCGTGGTGTGGCAGCATTCGGCGCACGGCGAGTGAGGAGCGGCGATGGGCGACCTGGTGGCGTACCGGCTGGAGAGCGTGCCCGTGCGCGGCGGTGAGCTGCGGGTGGGCGTGTGGGGCGAGGGCGGTCCGGCGATCGTCGCGGTGCACGGGATCACGTCGTCGCACCTGGCCTGGACCCTGATCGGGCCGGAGCTGGGCCGCGACCACCGGGTGGTCGCGGTGGACCTGCGCGGCCGGGGCGGCAGCAGGGACCTGCCGGGCCCGTACGGCATGGCCGAGCACGCCGCCGACGTGGCCGAGGTGATCCGCGCGTACGCCGACACCCCTGTGCTCCTGGTCGGCCACTCCATGGGCGGCTTCGTGGTCGCCGAGACCGCGCGCCGATTCCCGGAGCTGGTCGAGCGCCTGGTCCTGGTCGACGGCGGAGCCGCGCTGCCGCTGCCGCCGGGCGTCGACGCATCGGCGGGCGCGGCCGCGCTGGAGGAGGCGATCGCCACCACCGTGGGCGCCGTCTTCGCCCGGCTGAACATGACCTTCCCCGACCGGGACGCGTACCTGGCGCTGTGGCGGCAGCACCCGTCGTTCGACCCGTGGCCCGAGGGGGCCGACGCGTATCTCGCGTACGACGTGGTCGGGCAGGAGCCGGAGTTGCGGGCCGCGTGCCGGATGGAGGCCGCGGTCCGCGACGGCCAGGACCTCTACGCGCTGCCGGGTATGACGCCGGAGCCGCTGCCCCGCCCCGCCGTGTTCCTGCGCGCCCCGCGTGGCATGTTCGACGACCCGGACTCCCCGCTCTACCCGCCGGGCCGGGCAAGCGAGTGGCTGCCCGGCGTGACGGAGGACGACGTTCCGGATGTGAACCACTACACGATCACCCTGGGCCGTGCAGGTGCCGAGACCGTGGCGGCAGCCGTGCGCGCCGCCCCGCGCGACGCCCCCTGACCTACCCCGCGCGGCCGCTGGCCTGGGCTGATGTCACCCAGATGTTAAGAAGGGCACCTTGTACATCGCGGAGCGATGGCAAGGTGCCCTTCCTTTCGTCAGTACGTGACGAGTGGCTATGTTCACTTGCGGCAGCCGCTGTGGGGACGCATGGGCCATGGCAGACTCCCGAGTAACCTTAGCGATCGTTCGGGAGATGGGATGGGCACTGTGGCTCGCGAAATCAACACGGTGGGCGTGGTCGGCCTCGGCACCATGGGCGCCGGCATCGTCGAGGTATTCGCGCGCAACGGCCTGAACGTCGTGGCCGTCGAGATCAGCGAGGGCGCGCTGGACCGGGGCCGGGCCAACCTGACCGGCTCGACCGACCGCGCCGTGGCCAAGGGCAAGCTGTCCGAGCAGGACCGCGACACGCTGCACTCCCGGGTCGACTTCCAGGTCGGCCTGGCGGCGCTGCACAGCGTCGACTTCGTGATCGAGGCGGTGCCCGAGCACCTGGACCTCAAGCAGGCGATCTTCGCCGAGCTGGACAAGGTCTGCCCGCCGCACGCCATCCTCGCCACCAACACCAGCTCGCTGTCGGTCACCGAGATCTCGGTCGCCACGCACCGGCCCAACCAGGTCATCGGCGTGCACTTCTTCAACCCCGCGCCGGTGATGAAGCTCGTCGAGATCATCCGTACCGTGGTGACCGCGCCTGAGGTCGTCGCCGACGTGGAGGCGCTGATCGCCCGCCTCGGCAAGACCGACGTGACCATCAGCGACCGCGCCGGGTTCATCGCCAACGCGCTGCTGTTCGGCTACCTGAACCACGCCGTCACCATGTTCGAGAACCACTACGCGACCCGCGAGGACATCGACGCGGCCATGAAGCTGGGCTGCGGCCTGCCGATGGGCCCGCTCGCGCTGATGGACCTGATCGGCCTCGACACGGCGTACGAGATCCTCGACACCATGTACCGCCGCGGCGGCCGCGACCGCCGGCACGCCCCGGCCCCGCTGCTCAAGCAGATGGTCACCGCGGGCCTGCTGGGCCGCAAGTCCGGCCGCGGCTTCTACACGTACGAGAAGCAGGGCTCGCCGGTCGTGGTCGCCGATGAGCTGACCCCGGCCGCCGGGGAGCACGAGGCCGCCGCCCGCCCGATCGGCAGCGTCGGCGTCGTCGGCTCGGGCACCATGGCCACCGGCATCATCGAGGTCTTCGCCAAGGCGGGGTACGAGGTGCTGAGCGTGACCCGCGGCGCGGAGAAGTCCGCGAAGGTCTGCGAGTCCGTGAAGACCTCGCTGAACAAGGGCGTGGTGCGGGGCAAGCTCAGCGAGGCCGAGCGCGACGCGGCCATCAGCCGGATCACCTGGTCCACCAACCTGGACCACCTGGCCGACGTGGACATGGTCGTCGAGGCCGTCGTCGAGGAGCTGAGCGTCAAGAAGGCGCTGTTCGCCAGCCTCGACGAGATCTGCAAGCCCGGCACCGTACTGGCCACGACCACGTCGAGCCTGCCGGTCGTCGAGTGCGCCATGGCCACCCACCGCCCCGCGGACGTGGTCGGCCTGCACTTCTTCAACCCCGCCCAGGTCATGCCGCTGATCGAGGTCGTCGCCACGATCCGTACCAGCGCCGCCACCCTGGCCACCGCCGACGCCGTGGTCTCCAGTCTCGGCAAGACCGCCGTCGACTGCGCCGACCGCGCCGGCTTCATCGTCAACGCCCTGCTCTTCCCGTACCTCAACGACGCCGTGAAGATGCTTGAGGCGAGCTACGCCACCGCCGACGACATCGACGCCGCCATGAAGCTCGGCTGCGGCTACCCCATGGGCCCCTTCGAACTGCTCGACGTGGTCGGCCTCGACGTCTCCCTCGCCATCCAGCGCGAGCTCTACCTCGAACTCCGCGAACCCGGCTTCTCCCCGGCCCCCCTCCTGGAGCACCTCGTCACCGCCGGCTACCTCGGCCGCAAGACCGGCCGCGGCTTCCGCGACCACACCCACCGCTGACCACTGACACCACCGACGATCTTGCGCAAACCGTGGGGATGACATGCCTTAATCGGGCATATCCCCAACAGTTCGCGCAAGATCGTTGAGTCTGGTGGGGTGCGCCGTATCTTGGGGACATGAGTCCGCGTCGTAACAACAAAAAAGATCGCCCGGAGCGCGATCTTGATGAGGCCATGTCGCGACGCGGGGTGGAGTACGTGCACGACGATCCGGACGGGGAATTCACCGTCCGGCATCTGAGCGGCGAGCGGTCGGACAAGATTTACAAGTGCCCGGGGTGCCACCAGGACATCCGGCCCGGGGTGCCGCACGTCGTCGCCTGGCCCTCGCAGGGCTGGGGTGACGCGGGCGACCGCAGGCACTGGCACAGCAGCTGCTGGCAGGGTCGGCACCAGCGCAAACCCAACGTCGAACGGTCCCGCAACGCGCCCCGTTACGGCTGAGCGGCCCGGTGTGATCACCGCGACGTCGGGGGGTAAGGCGGGCCGGTGCGCGGGCAGACTGTAGGCGTGACCGCGATCCGTGCCAACTCGATCCTGCCCGCTCGGCGTCAGGACATCGAACTGCATACCGCCGACGGGTTGAAGCTGGTCGGGGAGCTGGCGCTGCCCGCCGACCGCGACCCGGTCGCCACCCTGATCTGCCTGCACCCGCTGCCCACGCACGGCGGCATGATGGACAGCCACGTGTACCGCAAGGCCGCCTGGCGGCTGCCCGCGCTGGCCGGGATCGCGGTGCTGCGGTTCAACAGCCGCGGCACGTCCAGCGTTCGCGGCACCAGCGAGGGCGCGTTCGACAACGCGGTGGGCGAGCGCTTCGACGTCGCCGCCGCCATCGAGTACGCCGAGTTCCACGAGCTGCCGAACCTGTGGCTGGTCGGCTGGTCCTTCGGCACCGACCTGGCGCTCAAGTACGGCTGCGACCCGGCGGTCGCCGGCGCGATCCTGCTGTCCCCGCCGCTGCGCTTCTCCCAGCCCGAGGATCTGGCGGTATGGGCGCAGTCGCGCCGCCCGGTGACCGCGCTCGTGCCCGAGCACGACGACTACCTGCGCCCGGCCGAGGCGAAGGAGCGCTTCGCCGCGATCCCGCACGCCGAGGTCGTGGGCGTGCCCGGCGCGAAGCACCTGTGGGTGGGCGACGCCGAGACGGTGCTGGACGAGATCGTCCGCCGCGTCGCCCCCTCGGTCGAGACCCCGCTCCCCAAAGACTGGCCCGGCCCCATGGAGTACGGCGACGCCAGCGCGTACGCCGACCGCACCGTCGCCGCCTTCGCCGACAAGCCGCGCTGACCGAGCACCGCCAGTCGCCTGCCGTGGGTGGGGCCGGAAAACGGCTGTGCGCCCCGGGCGGAATCCCCGTGGCGCACAGCGGCGAAGAGTGCCTAGCGGCTGGACGCCCCGGCGTCGCTGTTGCTGCCGTCCAGGCTGATGGTCGGTTCGTTGCCGGCCAGCATGATCGTGGGCTCGTCCCCGGGCTGTGACTCGGCCGGCTGCGCCGGTGCGGCGGGGGCAGCCGGTGCCGGTGCGGGCGGAGCAGGTGCGGCCTGCGCGGCGGGAGCGGGCGGGGCGGGCAGGCTGACGGCCTGGGTCGGCTCCTCGGCCGGACGGGTCGCCTCGGCGCGGCGGCGCTCGGCCTCCTCGGCCTCGCGCTGGGCCTTGGCCAGGCGCTCCAGCTCGACGTGCAGTTGCTGCTTCAGCTCGGCGAGCCGGTGCTCTACCTGCGTGATGTCGGCCCGCATCGCCACCAGGCGGGTCTGGCCGTCCTCGTACTGCTGCTTGGCCGTGTCCGCGGCGGCCTGCTCGGCGGCGGCTCGCCCACGGGCCAGTGCGACCTCCTGCTCGGCCTGGTCGGTGCGCTGGGTCGCCTGGACCTCGACCTCGGCCAGCTTCTGCGCGGCCGCTGCGGTCGCGGCGGCGAGCTGCCGCTCGGCTTCCGCGTTCGCCGCGGCCACCCGCTGCTCGGCTTCGGCGGTGGCCGCCGCCAACCGCTGCTCGGCCTCCGCGGCGGCCGCGGCGAGCCGCTGCTCGGCCTGGGCGCGGCTCTCCGCCGCGTGGCGCTCGGTCTCGGCGCGCGCGGCGGCGATCTCCTTGTCGGCCTGGATGCGCCGGGAGGCGGCCTCCTGCGCCGCGGCGGTGCGGGTGCCCTGCGCCTCGGTCTGGGCGTGGTTGAGCAGCTCGCGCGCCTCGGCACGCAGGCGCTGCGTCTCCTCGGTCAGCTCGGTGCGGTGCTGCTCCTCGGCTTTGCGCTCCTCGGCGCGACGGGAGGCCAGGGCCAGGTCGAAGTCGCGGGACGCGGTGGCGGCGCGGTCACGGGCGTCGGCGAGCAGCCGCTCGGCCTCGGCGCGCTGGTCGGCGATCTCCTGTGCGGCACCGTTGCGCAGGTCGTCGGCCTGGTCCTCGGCCAGCGACAGGATCTGCTCGACCCGCGCGCCCAGGTGCCGGAAGGAGACCCGCGACGGCACGGCGCGGCGGGCGGCGTCGGCGAGCTCCAGCTGGAGCTGCTGCACCTGCCCGGCGAGCGCCTGAAGCTGCGAGATGGCCTGGTCCCGCTCGGCGGCCAGGGTCGCCAGTTCGGACTCGACCTGGACGACGTATCGGTTCACCTGCTTCTTGTCGAAGCCCTTGAGGGACGTATCGAAGCTGGGTTCCGATGAGACGCCCTCACCGAGTGCGAACAGGTCTCCGCCGTGCGACATGCGGTCCATCTTCACATAAAAGGTCACGCCGCGCCCGACAGGTGCCGGGCGCGGCGTGATCAGATGTGGATCGGATCGTTATTCGGCCTTCTCCGCCTTCGGCTTCTCCTCGGCGGCCGCCGGGGCCGGCGCGCCGACGCCCGGGACGATGCCGGCCAGGCCGGACAGCATCTGGCCGAGCTGCGCGGTGACCGCGTTCTTCTGGCGGGTGAGGTCGTCGACTTCGCGGCGAGCGGCCGTGGTGGTCAGCTCGGCCTCGTTGCGGGCCTCGGACACCAGGCGGTGCGCCTCGGCCTTGGCCTCGTTGACGGCCTTCTCCGCGGCGACGCGCGCCTTCTCGGTCGTCTCGACGGCGGTGCGCTCGGACTCGACCCGGCGCGCCTCGGCACGCTGCTCGATCTCCTTGGCCCGGTCCTCGGCGGCGCGGGCGCGCTCCTCGGCCTCGCCGACCAGCTTCTGCGTGGCGGCCACGGCGGAGGAGTGGCGCTGCGACTCCTCGCGCTCGGACTTCTCGCGCCGCTCGGCCAGCTCCAGCTGCAGGGCCTGCAGGTCCTTGTCACGCTTGTCCCGCGCGTCGGCCAGCATCTTGGAGGCCTCGGCGCGCTTCTCCTCCGCCTCGCGGGCGGCCTTGGCGCGCAGCTGGGTGATCTCCCGCTCGGCGGTGGCGCGCAGCGTCGCGACCTCACGCTCGACCGTCGCCTTGAGCTCGGCGACCTCGTGCGAGGTGGCGGTGCGCAGCTGCTTGGTCTCGCGGTCGGCGTCGGCGCGCAGCGTGTCGGCCTCGCGGCGGGCCTGCACCCGGACCTCGGCGGCCTCGCGCTCGGCGGCGGTGCGCAGGTTGCCGGCCTCGCGCTCGGCGGTCGCCTTCATGGCGGCGGCCTCGGCACGCGCCTTGTCGGTGATCTCGCGGGCCTCCAGGCGGGCCGCGGACAGGATGCCCTCGGACTCGCGCTTGGACTCGCCGCGGTGGTCGTTGGCCTGCTCCTCGGCGAGCCGCAGGATCTGCTCCACGCGGGTGCCGAGGCCGGACAGGGTGGGGCGGCTGTTCTCTTCCAGCTGCTTGCTCGTGTCGGTGAGCTTCTGCTCGACCGAGTTGAGCCGCTGCTCAGCCTGGCGCAGACGACGCTGGGCGTCGTTCATGCGCTGCTCGGCCTCCGCGCGTGCCTGCTCCGACTGGGCAAGCTGAGCGTTCAGGCGACCGACAAACGCGTTTACCTGCTCGCGGTCGAAACCGCGCAGGACGACTGTGAAGTCTTGTTGGGTATTCGCGCCATCGAAGAACGCGACGGAGGAGGGCTGCTGGGACATTGGGACATACTCGCAGATGACCCCGGGTGTCGCGCAAGGGCGTGGGGTCACTTTCGCCCACCGGATGTGGGCCGGAGAGGCCGAAAGTGCCAGTGCCATTCCAGCCGGAAGATCCATACCGGAAGCCAATAGTCAGTATTGCCGGAAATGCCGGATGGCGGAAGCGCGCCGTTGCGCTTCCGCCATCCGGGTCCTTCGGCAGCGAGCCTCACCAGTGGTGAGCCCTGGGTCACACCCCGCGGAAGCGGTTGATCGCGGGCAGGTGGCGGGCCCGCTTCTCCTGATCGCGTACGCCGAGACCCTCCGCCGGTGCCAGGCACAGCACGCCGACCTTGCCCTGGTGCGTGTTGCGGTGCACCTCGTAGGCGGCCTGGCCGGTCTGCTCCAGCGGGAACACCTTCGACAGCGTCGGGTGCACCCGGCCCAGGTCGATCAGGCGGTTGGCCTCCCACGCCTCGCGGTAGTTGGCGAAGTGGCTGCCGATGATGCGCTTGAGCGACATCCACAGGTAGCGGTTGTCGTACTGGTGCTCGTAGCCGCTGGTCGAGGCGCAGGTGACGATCGTGCCGCCCTTCTTGGCGACGTACACGCTCGCGCCGAAGGTCTCCCGGCCCGGGTGCTCGAACACGATGTCGGGGTCCTCGCCGCCGGTCAGCTCGCGGATGCGCGCTCCGAACCGCTTCCACTCGGCCGGATCCTGGGTGTGCTCATCGGACCAGAACCGGTAGCCCTCGGCGGCACGGTCGATGACCAGGTCGGCGCCCATCCGGCGGCAGATCTCCGCCTTCTCCGGAGAGGACACCACGCACACCGGGATCGCGCCGCCGTTGAGCGCCATCTGCGTGGCGTACGAACCGAGCCCGCCGCTCGCACCCCAGATCAGCACGACGTCGCCCTGCTTCATGTTCGCGCCGTGGTGCGACACCAGCTGCCGGTACGCGGTGGAGTTGACCAGCCCCGGGCTGGCCGCCTCCTCCCAGGTCAGGTGGGCGGGCTTGGGCATGAGCTGGTTGGCCTTGACGATCGCGAGCTGGGCCAGGCCGCCGAAGTTGGTCTCGAAGCCCCAGATGCGCTGCTGCGGGTCGAGCATGGTGTCGTCGTGGCCGGCCGCGTCCTCCAGCTCGACGTTGAGGCAGTGCGCCACGACCTGGTCGCCGGCCTGCCATTTCGTCACAGCCGCGCCGGTGCGCAGCACCACGCCCGCCGCGTCCGAACCCACCACGTGGTACGGCAGGTCGTGCCGCTTCGTCAGCGCCGACAACCGTCCGTATCGCTTCAGGAACCCGAACGTCGACAGGGGCTCGAAAATGGACGTCCACACCGTGTTGTAGTTGACCGCGCTGGCCATCACGGCGATCAGCGCCTCGCCCGGCCCGAGCTCCGGCACCGGCACTTCCTGCAGGTGGAGGGCCTTGCGCGGGTCCTTGTCGCGAGTGGCCAGTCCGTCGAACATGGTGGTCTCGTCCTCGCGTACCACCATCCCCTGGTAGGAAGCGGGCACCGGCACGTCGGCCAGGCTCCGCAGCCGCGCGGCCGGGTCGGCCGCGTTCTCGGCTTCCATGATCACGTCGAGGATGTCTTGCACGGCGCCACCTCCGTGGTGAGGGAACTGCGGCGTCCCGCGCTCGCGCTGCGGGCGGTGAGTTCCGGGTCTGCGGGCCATCCTTGGCGGGCCCTCCTGCGGGTCGCCATGTGGTCGGGCACACATGGCGGGTCAGGTGAGCCGGACGTTACTGGTCGGTAGCTTCGGCGGGAACGGGTGTGTGAAAAAGTCCACGCTCGGCTTAACGATCATTCAGCCGCCGTGGCCGCGGGGCCGTCAGTGGCCGCGGCCGGGCTCCACCAACTCGACCAGCACGCCGCCGGCGTCCTTCGGGTGCACGAAGTTGATCCGCGAGCCCGCGGTGCCGCGCTTCGGGGTCTCGTAGAGCAGCCGCACCCCGCGCTCGCGCAGGGCGGCGCAGGTCGCGTCGATGTCGGCGACGGTGTACGCCATCTGCTGGATGCCGGGGCCGCTGCGGTCCAGGAACTTGCCGATGGGGGAGTCGGGGCGCAGCGGGGCGAGCAGCTGCACGGCCCCGCCGTCGGGGCTCGGCCCGACCTGGAGCATCGCCTCGCGGACGCCCTGCTCCTCGTTGGTCTCGGTGTGCACGCAGGTCATCCCGAACGTACCTTCGTAGAAGGCGATGGCGACGTCCAGATCCGGCACGGCGATGCCCACGTGATCGATGCGCTGCAGACCCACGGACTGTGACGGAATGCCCTGTGATGAGGTCGACAGGGATGCGGGATCGGTCATGCGGTTAGTCTGACCGAACCATCGTTAAGGCGATACGTGAACCAGGCCACTCGGAGGGGTACCCCATGACTTCTGTGATCGTGAGCGGAGCGCGCACCCCGATGGGCCGCCTGCTCGGCAACCTGAAGGACCTGTCGGCCACGCAGCTCGGGTCGGTCGCCATCAAGGCCGCCCTGGAGCGCGCCGGGGTCTCCCCCGACCAGGTGCAGTACGTGATCATGGGCCAGGTGCTGCAGGCCGGCGGCGGCCAGATCACCGCCCGCCAGGCCGCCGTGGGCGCCGGCATCCCGATGAGCGTGCCCGCGCTCACCGTGAACAAGGTCTGCCTGTCCGGCCTCGACGCGATCGCGCTGGCCGACCAGCTCATCCGCGCGGGCGAGTTCGACATCGTGGTGGCCGGCGGCATGGAGTCCATGACCAACGCCCCGCACCTGATGATCGGCCAGCGCGCCGGGTACAAGTACGGCGACGTCGTGGTCAAGGACCACATGGCCCACGACGGCCTGTCCGACGCCTGGGACCAGTGCTCGATGGGCGAGTCGACCGAGCGCCACAACGGCCGCTACGAGATCACCCGCGCCGAGCAGGACGCCTTCGCCGCCGCGTCGCACCAGCGCGCCGCCGCCGCGATCAAGGACGGCCGCTTCGCCGAGGAGATCGCCCCGGTCACCATCCCGGCCCGCAAGGGCGACCCGATTGTGATCAGCGAGGACGAGGGCGTACGCCCCGACACCACCGCCGACACCCTCGGCAAGCTGCGCCCGGCGTTCGCCAAGGACGGCACCATCACCGCCGGCTCCTCGTCGCCGATCTCCGACGGCGCGGCCGCGGTCGTGGTCATGCGCAAGGAGAAGGCTCAGGAGCTGGGCCTGACCTGGCTCGCCGAGATCGGCGCGCACGGCAACGTGGCGGGCCCGGACAACTCCCTGCACGCCCAGCCGGCCAACGCCATCAAGCAGGCCCTGGCCAAGGAGGGCCTGACCGCCGCCGACCTCGACCTGGTCGAGATCAACGAGGCGTTCGCCGCGGTCGGCATCCAGTCGACCCGCGAGCTGGGCATCGACCCGGAGATCGTGAACGTCAACGGCGGCGCGATCGCCCTGGGCCACCCCATCGGCATGTCCGGCGCCCGCCTGGCCCTGACCCTGGCCCTGGAGCTCAAGCGCCGCGGCGGCGGCACCGGCGCGGCCGCCCTCTGCGGCGGCGGCGGCCAGGGCGACGCCCTGATCCTCAAGGTCGCCCCCTGACCCAGCACCGCCCCGGGGGCGCCGCTCCGCGCCGCCCCCGGCGCACCGCGCCGCCGTCCGTGGCGCAGCTCTGAAAGAGTCGCGGCAATCCGGGCCACCGGAAGCCGCGACTCTTTAAGAGCTGAGGCGAAGTTGATGACCCCGTCCCGCTGTCTGTGAATGGTTGAGTTGATGAGCGAGCCGAGCATGCCGTCCTTGTCGCCTGCGCCGCAGCGGTCGGTCGCCGAGTTGGTCGCTCGGGCGCGGGAGGGTGAGGCCAGGGCGGTGGCGCGGCTGATCACGCTGGTGGAGTCGGGGGCGGCGGCGCTGCCGGAGATCGCGGCGACGCTGGCCCCGACCGCGGGCGGCGCGATCGTCGTCGGGCTGACCGGGTCGCCGGGCGTGGGCAAGTCGACGACCACCAACGAGCTGGTGCGGGCGTTCCGGGCTGCCGGCAAGCGGGTCGCGGTGCTGGCGATCGACCCGTCGAGCCCGTACACCGGTGGCGCGATCCTCGGTGACCGGATCCGCATGCAGGACCATGCCACCGACCCCGGCGTCTACATCCGGTCGATGTCCAGCCGGGGCCATCTCGGCGGGCTGTCGGCGGCGACCCCGGCGGCGGTACGCGTGCTGGCCGGCGTCGGATTCGACGTGGTGCTCGTGGAGACGGTCGGGGTGGGGCAGGCCGAGGTCGAGATCGCCTCGCTGGCCGACACCACCCTGGTGCTGCTCGCGCCGGGCATGGGCGACGCGATCCAGGCGGTCAAGGCGGGCATCCTGGAGATCGCCGACATCTTCGTCATCAACAAGGCCGACCGTGACGGCGTGGAGGCCACCCACCGCGACATCCAGGGCATGATCGCCCTCGGCGGGTCGGACCGCGGCCCGGGGGACTGGCGGCCGCGCGTGGTCAAGGCCGTCGCGGCTCGGGCCGAGGGCATCGACGGCATCGTCGCCGCCATCGAGGAGCACCGGGCCTGGCTGGTCGACACCGACCAGCTCACGGTGCGCCGCCGCCGCCGGGCCGCCGCCGAGATCGAGGCGCTGGCACTGGGCCAGCTGCGCGCCCGCTTCGCCGAGCTGCCGGGCGAGGGCCTCGCCGCGCTCGCAGACAAGGTCGTCGCCGGCTCCCTCGACCCGTACGCCGCGGCCACCCAGTTGCTCGACGAACTGGTCTGAGCAGGGGCGGGCCACCGTCCTCCCGCGCCCTGCCACGGCGCATCGGTCACGGCGGCCGTCGGTGTCCGCCCGGTGGCCAGTTCGCCGACACGGTCCGCAGTCCGCCGGCAGGTATGCCCCACCACCGCGTTTGCTCTGCACCCATTCCTTCCCTTGCTCTGCACCCCAGGACGCAACAGCGGGCCGCGGACGGCAGGGTCCGTTGCGTCGGTGGGTGCAGAGCAAGCTATGGGGTGCAGAGCAAATGCGGTGGCGCCGTATGCCCGGCGGC
Source organism: Catellatospora sp. NPDC049133 (assembly GCF_040648455.1). Classification (NCBI taxonomy): domain Bacteria; kingdom Bacillati; phylum Actinomycetota; class Actinomycetes; order Micromonosporales; family Micromonosporaceae; genus Catellatospora; species Catellatospora sp. NPDC049133. The sequence goes on along the minus strand of NZ_JBEZDT010000007.1, from coordinate 200,807 downwards.
ACGGCGCCGGGATGCGCGAAATGACGCTCCGTGAGCAGGTGAATCCGCGCCGAGAGCTGCTCGGATGCGGGTTGGCAACGATAGGCGAAGCGACTTCACGGGCGGACTGACCAATCGCTAAGGTGTCGGGGCACATAGGGCTCTTACGCGTGGAGGCGACGGTGACCGGTTGGTCCGTCATGATGCGGGGCATCCGGCACCGCTCCGGCCGGTCGGCGGTGGTGCTGGCGCTCGCGGCGTTCGCCACCGCCGCGGCGGTGCTCGCCCCGGCGTACGGTCGCGCCGCGCAGCAGTCGGTGCTGACCGACGCGCTGAGCGCGGCCCCGGCCACCGCCGCCGCGGTCACCGTGACCGCCGAGGGCAGCGCCGACACCGCCGAGGCCGCACACCAGCCGGTCGGTGACACCCAGGCCACGGTCAACGGTGCGCTGGCCAAGGCGCCGCACCTGGCCGCGGTGCTGGACCGGCCCGTCGGCTCGGTCAGCGTCGACACGACGCTGAGCAGCAACCGCACCAACCGCTTCGCCGCCCGGCTGGCCTGGCACCAGGGCGCGTGCGCGCACCTGCGGATCACCGGCGACTGCGCCATCGACGCCGAGCAGGTGCTGCTCAGCGAGCGCGCCGCGGCCGAGGCCGGCGTCGAGGTCGGCGACAAGGTGTCGGTACGCCCCGCGCAGGGCGAAGCGGCGGTCCGGTCCTATGAGGTCGTCGGCCTCTACACCCCGCTCGCCCCGGACGACTCCTACTGGGGCAACAACGGCTACTTCGCGCAGGCCCAGTCGGGCGGCGAGGGCGCGCCGCGCCTGGACGCCGTGTTCACCGGCGCGGAGGACGACGTGCGGCTGGGCGACGCGGTGCCGGTCACGCTGTCCGTGACGTACCCGCTGCGTCCCGATCAGGTGCGGCTGGACGACGTCACCGCGCTGCGCGACGAGCTGGGCACGCTCGGCCTGGCGCTGAACGGTTTCGAGCTGCAGGTCGAGACGGCCCTCCCGTCGATCGTCGAGGACGCAGCCAAGGACCAGGACGCCCTCGCGCGGACCGTGCCCATCATCGCGGTGCCGCTGGTGCTGCTCGCCTTCGTCGTGCTACTGCTGCTGGTCGCGGCGCTGACCGAGGAGCGCGGCCCGGAGCTGGCGCTGGCCCGGTTGCGCGGCTACGGCACCGGCGGCACGGTCCGGTTCGGACTGGGCGAGACGCTGCTGCTGATCGTGCTCGGCGCACCCCTGGGCCTGGCGGCCGGGCTCGGCGCGGTCGAGCTGGCCGCACGTTCGGTGCTCGCCGCGGGCGTACACGCCGAGATCCGGTGGCCCGTGCTCGCCGCCGCCGTGGGCGGCCTGCTGATCGCCTGCCTCGCCGCCTGGCTGGCCGCCCGTGCCACGCTCGGCCGCAGCGTGCTCGGGCTGCTGCGGCGCGTGCCGCAGCGCGGCACCTGGCGCGCGAGTGTGCTGGAGGGGGTGGCCGCCGCGCTGGCGATCGCCTCGCTGGCCGCGGCGCTGCGCGACCGGTCGGCTCCGCTGGCGCTGCTGGCCCCGGCCGCGCTGGCCATCGTCGCCGGCGTGCTCGCGGGCCGGCTGCTGAACCTGTGGTCGCGGGTGCGGCTTGGCCTGGCCCGCCGCCGAGGCCGGCTGCCCGCCATGCTGTCCGCGGCGCAGCTGTCGCGCCGGCCGGGTGCGGCCCGCACCGTCGCGGTGCTGACCGCCGCCGTCGCGCTGCTGACCTTCTCGGCCACCGCCTGGGACGTCGCGGCGGACGCCCGCGCCCAGCGGGCCGACGACGCGGTCGGCGCGCCGACCGTCTACGCCGTCTCCGCGGAGCACCCGCAGGCGCTGGTCAAGGCGCTGGCCGCGACCGATCCGACGAACCGTTCGATGGCCGTGGTGCGCGTCGACGAGCTCTACAACAACCAGCGGGTCGAGCTGATCGGGGTGCAGTCCGAGCGGCTGCCCGCCGTGGCCATCTGGCGCGACCACGACGCCGCCACGCTGTCGCTGCTGGCGGGCCGCCTGCGCGCCGACGCGCCGCAGGTCGCCGAGGTCGGCGGCCAGCTGACCGCCCGAGCCACGGTGAGTTCGCTCGGCGCGACGCCGGCCCGCCTGGGCGCGGTGCTGTCCTCGCCGGGTGAGCCGCCGAGCATCGTCTGGCTGGGCAAGCTGCGGGAGGGCACGCGCAACTACATCGCCGCCGCGCCCGCCTGCGCGGCCACGCCCTGCCGCGTGGTCGGCCTGGCGGTCGGCCGGGAGGCCGGCGAGAGCGGCCCGGTGCAGGTGGAGCTGACCATGCAGTCGCTCAGCTCCGGCGGGCAGCAGCTGCCGCTGCGCTTCGCGGAGTCGAAGGCGTGGCGCTTCCTGGTGGACCGCACGCCCAACGCGACCGTACGGGTCACCCCCGGCACGCAGCTCGGCCTCAGCGTGAACTCCGCCGACCAGGGCGACGTGCTCGTCTCCTACCTGGACACCCCCGCGGAGCTGCCCGCGGTGCTGGCCGGCCCCGCGCCGAGCAGCGACGATCCGGAGCACTTCGACCTGCCCGCGTTCGCCGAGGCGCCGCAGGGGTTCAGCGTGCTGGAGAAGGCCGCGCTGCTGCCCCGCGCCGGTGAGCGCGGCCTGCTGTTCGACCTCGACCTGGCGACCCGGGCCGCCTCCGTGACGCAGGGCCTGTCCGACGCGAGCGACCTGCGCTACGAGGTGTGGGCCGCGCCGGACGCCCCGGCCGACCTCGCCGCGAAGCTCGCCGGCCAGGGCGTGCAGGTGCTGCGCACCGAGACCGTGCCGGACGAGCTGGCCCGGCTCGGCCGCCGCGCCCCCGCGCTGGGCCTGCGGCTCTACCTGCTGGCCGGTATCGCGGCCGCGCTGCTCGCGCTGGGCGTGCTCATGCTCAGCACCCGGCTGGGCGCCGGCGACCGCCGGGCCGAGCTGGCCGCGCTGCGCGTCACCGGCGTACGCCCCAACGTGCTGCGCCGCGCGCTGCGGCGGGAGCGGCTCGCGCTGATCGGCCTGCCGATGGTCGTCGGGCTGCTGGTCGGCGTCGGGGCCGCGGCGCTGATGCTGCCCGGCATCCCGCTGGTCACCGTCGGCACCGCCGGAGCGCCCAACTTGACCGGGGACGTGCTCGGCGCGCTCGTGCCCGGACTCACCCTGGACGCGCTGCCGCTGGCGATCGCCGGTGCGCTGCTGGTGCTCGTGCTGGCGGTGATACGCGGTGGCCGGCTGGTCAAGCGGGCCACCCCTGAACTGATCCGAGGAGGCAGCCGGTGAACGGCACGGTTACCTGTCGCGGCCTGGTCTACATCTACCGGCTGGAAGGCTACGACGTGGTCGCCCTCGGCGGGGTGGACCTGGACATCGCGCCCGGCGAGTCGGTGGCCCTGCTGGGCCCGTCCGGCTCCGGCAAGTCCACGCTGCTCTCGCTGCTCGCGGGGCTGATCCGGCCGGCCGCCGGGCGGGCCACCGTCGGCGAGACCGACCTGGCCAAGGCGTCCGAGTCGGACCTGGCCCGGATGCGGGCCACCGAGGTCGGCGTCGTGCTGCAGGGCGCCGAGCGCAACCTGCTGCCGTACCTGACCGCCGAGCAGAACGTGCGCTTCGCCCAGCGGGCCGCCCGCTCCCACGGCGTCGCCGACCTGCCGGCCCCGCGCGACGTGCTGGCCCTGGTCGGCCTGCTCGGCGTACGCGGCCGGCTGCGCCAGCGCCCGCACGAGCTGACCCCCGGCGAGCGGCAGCGCTTGGCGCTGGCCGTGGCGCTGGCGCACAAGCCGGGGCTGCTCCTCGCCGACGAGCCGACCAGCCAGCTCGACTCCGCCGCCCGCGACGAGGTCATCGCGGCCCTGGAGTCGGTGCGCCGGGCCGGCACCACGGTCGTCGTGGTCACCCACGACCCCGAGGTCGGCGCGGGCATGGGCCGCCAGGTCACCATCCGCGACGGGCGGGTCGGCGGCGAAGGACGGCTCGGCGAGGAGTTCGCCGTGGTCGGCCGGGACGGCTCGGTGCACCTGCCGCCCGACGTGCTGGCGCTGCTCCCGCCCGGCACCAAGTTGCGGGTGCACGCGCGCCCCGACGGCACGGTGCTGCTGGCCCCGGCCCACGCCGCCCAGCCGGGCAGCGCGCTCGTGGCCGCCGACGAGTACGAGCCCGAGGACGACGCGGCGGCCTACTCCCGGCGCGGGCAGATCGTCCCCGACTACAGCCGTGAGGTGGCCTGATGACCCGGATGCTGCTCGCCGACCGCATCACCATGGCGTACGGCAAGGACCGGGCGGTGCTGCGCGACATCAGCGTGGCCGCCCAGCCGGGCCGCATCCTGGCCGTCACGGGCGCGTCGGGCGCGGGCAAGACCACGCTGCTCTGGGCGCTGGCCGGGCTGCTGCGCCCGGTCGAGGGCCAGGTCACCCTCGACGGCACCCCGCTGCGCGACCGCGACCAGGCCGTCACCCAGGGCATCATCCTGATCCCGCAGCACAACGGGCTCGCCCCGACCCTGACCGCGGCCGAGAACGTGCTGGTAGCACTGGTGTCGGCGGGCGTGCGGGCGGCCGACGCGCGCCGGCTCACCGCCGAGGCGCTGGAACGCGTCGGGTTGGCGAACCAGGCCGAGCAGCTGGTCGAGGAGCTGTCCGGCGGGCAGCAGCAGCGTACGGCGATCGCCCGCGGCCTGGCCCTGCGCGGCCCGGTGCTGCTGGCTGACGAGGTAACCAGCGAACTCGACGCCGCCAACCGCCAGACGGTGCTGACCCTCCTGCGCGCCGAAGCCGACCGCGGCGCCGCCGTCGTCTTCGCCACCCACGACCCCCAGGCGGCGGCCGCCTGCGACACCGAACTCCACCTCGTCGACGGCCACGCCACCGCCCCCGCCGCCCACTGACCCGGGCCACCCCCCTCTTTCGCAACTCTTGAAGACTTGCGGCCTCCGAGTCCTTCGGAGGCCGCAAGTCTTCAAGAGTTGTCGCAGGTTGGGGTCAGCGGCTGTAGACCTCGAACTCCCACAGGCTGTAGCCGTAGGTGGTGGCGCGTTGGATGCCCTGCATGCGGACGTAGCGGGCGTTGACGGGGTTGAAGGTGTCGATGTCGACGGAGCCGTTGCCGGTGGTGGTGGACCAGGCGGTGGTCCAGGTGCTGCCGTCGGTGGAGACGTCGATGCGGTACGAGCGCCCGTACGCCGCCTCCCAGCGCAGGATCGTCCGGCCGACGCTGCGTACGCTGCCCAGGTCGACGGTGATCTGCCGGCTGTCGGCGTAACTGCTGCTCCACCGCGTGGTCGGGTTGCCGTCGACGGCGTTGCCGACCGGGTAGAACAGCTGGCTGCCGTTGGCCGAGACCGGGCGTCCCTGGGCCAGGTTGGTGATGTCCTGGCCGCGCTTGGCCGGGAACGACACCACCTGCTGGTACGTGGGCCGGTTCTGCCAGGCGGTCAGCGGCGCGGTGATGCCGCCGAGCGCCGACTGCAGGATCGCGTCGGCACACCACTGGTCCCCGGCCGCGCAGTGCTCGTCACCGGGGTACACCGCGGTCGCGGCCTGCCCGTTCGCGGTGCCGAGCGTGGACAGCAGCACGGTGCGGCAGGCGCTGAGCACACCGTTGCCGCAGTACGTGCGGCCGAGCCCGCCCGCGACCGGGTCGCCGAGCACGGTCCGCACGTCCTTCTCGACGTACCCCCACCAGCCGTGCTGGAAGGAGGAGCCCTTGTGGGCCTGGGCCGAGTTCAGCGAGCCGGGCAGGCTGGAGCCGGGGCCGTTCTGGCCGCCGGACGGCGACTCGTTGATCGACATGGCGTCGACCAGTGCCTGGTAGAGGCCGTTGCCGAGCGCGCCCTGGAACTGGCCGCTCACCAGTAGCGGCCACCAGGCGTCGAAGATCCGGATCGCGTCGGCGTGGGCGTACACCTTGGATCCGGGGGTGGTCTCCACCCGCCGGGCTCCGGCCTGCTGCCAGGCCTTGAGTTTGGCGACGGCGGCGGCAAGGGTGGTATCGGTGACGGACTGGCTCTCGATCACCCGGAGCAGGTCGTCGAGCACCTTCCAGCCGCGCAGGTCGGTGACCCCGGCGTTCTCGACGAGGCTGGTCAGCGAGGCGCGGGTGAACTTGTGCCCGCTCGCGATGGCGGCCTTGACCGGGGCGTCGAGCAGGTCGCCGCGGTGCACCGAGCCGAAGCTGAAGTCGCCGTCGGCCGCCCCGAAGTCCTTGGCCTGCCGGTTGTTCCAGCTGATGTAGTAGTCCTGGTTCACCGACTGCGGGTGGGTGGCGTTGGCCGCCCAGGTCGCGTTGTTGGTCTCGGGCTGGTAACCCAGCCATTCGTACGCCGCGTCGCCGCGTACCGGAAGGTTGGGGTTGTGCCCCGCGGCGCGCTGCGGGTTGCTGCCGGACATGAAGTAGGCGGTGTCGGTCGAGTTCACGTAGAACCAGTTGAACGAGTAGCCGACGTAGCCCGCGGCGGTCTTGAAGTCGGCGGGGGTGCCCATCGCGGCGGGGTCGTTGAACATCTGGAAGCCGATCGCCGAGTCGGCCTCGTGCCGGTAGGTCGAGCGCAGCCGGGTGAACGCGTGCGGCGCGCCGCCGACGGTGGCCCGCCAGGCCACCAGGCCGAGCTTGGTGCGGTACGTGACCAGCTTGTACGACCCGGCGGCGGTGCCGTCCGCGACGCTCGGCGTCCACGCGTTGGTGTGCGACAGCTCCTCCATCGCGGTGCAGACACCCCGGTAGAGGTATTTGTTGCTGGCCAGGGTCGGGGCGCTGCCGTCGGTGGTGCACAGCGGCAGCGAGTAGGTGTCGGTGATGTCGTGCGCCGCCGAGGTGGCGCTCCACGCGTAGTCCTGCCCCCGGCCGAGCAGCACGTACAGGTTGAGCCCGGCGAACGCCGCGCCGCGCGCGCTGATGCCGGGGCCCTGCAGCTCCTGCACCATGAGCAACTGCGGGGAGAAGTAGCCGGTCTGCGGGCCGAACACGGCGATCGGGTGGCCGGTCGCCGAGTGCGCGGCCGAGATCACGGCGGCGTTGGACATGCCCTTGCTCTTGTTGCCGATGGTCAGGCTGCCCAGGGCCGCGGCGATGTCGGACTGCGCGGTGACGGAGCTGGTCGCCGAGCCGGTGGGGTTGGTGACGACCGGTTCGGACACGGCCGAACCCGCGTCCGGCAGCACGACTCCGGCGGCGTTGTCGTCGGCCGCGCCGTACGGGAAGCTCGTGCCGTCGTGCACGGTCAGCACGGCCTCGGGGTCGGTGCGGCTGCGGAACGCGTTCCACACCGCGTCGCCCTCGACCGCGCCGTAGCGGGCCCGCGCGGCGACGCGGACCAGCGCGGACTCCATCTCGCCGCCACCCCCGCCGCCGAACAGGCCGCCGACCACACCCGCGATGGCGATCAGGTCGGTCATCGTGAACTGCACCGGGCCGCCCGCGTTGGTGATCGCGTCGAGGTGGCCGGTGAGCACGTACTCGCCGGGGCAGTTGCGGTCGGCCATGCACTTGGCGATGTACGCGTTCACGCCCGCGATGTAGTTCTGCACGTCGGTGTAGAGCTGAGCGCCCCGGGTGCCGAGGTTCTGCAGGGCGTTGACCTGGGCCTGGAGGTCGGCTTCGGTGTACGGGGCGTTGCGCCACACGCTCTGCTCCAGCGAGCGGTTGCCCGCCGCGCCGCCCGCGAACGGGGTGAGCGTGCCGCGCCCGACGTGGCGCAGCAGGTCCATGGTGAACAGCCGGTCCTCGGCTCCGGCGTAGCCGGCCCCGAACATGGTCCCGGCGCGGGTGGTGCCGGTGACGTGCGGCGTGCCGGTGGCCTTGTCGCGGACCACGGTCACGTCGGAGCGGGGGGAGTAGCTGCGTTCGACCTGCCCGGCGGGCACGCCGAAGGAGGCGTCGTTGAAGTACGACGGGATCTGCTCGTCGGTGAGGCCGGCGTAGTTGTAGACGAGGTTGGCGTACCGGTCGAGCTGGTCGGCCGAGTGCGCGGGCCGGGTGCCGAACGCCTGGTGGCCGAGGATGTCGACGAGGGTGGCGTTGCCGTTCTGGCCGGGCGGCAGGATGTCGGAGCACTCGGCCAGGCAGTAGTCGTTCGGGGCGAGCACGGCCGCGGCGGCGGGCGCCGCGGCGGGCACGAACGTCGCGAACGCACCGGCCGTGACCAGTGCGAACGTGGCGGCTAGGGGGCGTTTGACCCGGGCATTGGGGCGGGTGGCGCGTCGGGACATGGGGTGGATCCCTTCGGCAGGACGGGGGACGGGGCCGCTGATCCGCATCGGACAGCAGGCCCACGCGCAGCCTGACGCGACATGTCCGCCGCCGACGCACTTACGTGAAGCAATTTCGTGTACCGGATGGTAACGAAGTATTCACCGCTATGAAAGAGTCACGCACGATCGTGCGACCGCCCGGCGCACGGCCGGATGATCGCTCGACTTGCCAGGCAGGTGGGCGAAAGCGCGCTCAAGATACGCACAGGTGCCCGGCAAGTCGAGCGATCTTGACGGGCGGGCCGGCGGCGGGCCGGGCGGGGTGGGGTCAGGAGAGGGCGGGCTGATCGGCCGGGGTGGCCTGGCGGGGTACGCGCGGTGCGGCCGCGGGGCGGTGGTCGACCTGCTCGCCGAGCAGCACCCGGCGCACCACGCGCTCGGCGGCCCGGCCGTCCTCCAGGGCGCAGAAGCGCTCCCGGAACGCCGCCCGCCGCAGCCGCGCGTCCTCGCCGTCGACCGCGCCGGAGGCGAACAGCTCGAACAGCTGCTCCTGGGTCGTGGCGAACACGCCGGGGTGCTCCTCGGCGATGTCGAAGTACGCGCCGCGCGTGCGCTTGTAGTACGACCAGTCCGACGCGTACACGGCGATCGGCCGGTCCAGCACCGCGAAGTCGAACATGGTCGACGAGTAGTCCGTGATCAGCACGTCGGCGGCCAGGTACAGGTCCTCGACCCGCGGGTGGCTGGTCACGTCCACGACCCGCGCCGCGCCGGCCGCGGCCGAGGGCCGGTCCTCGTAGAAGTAGTGCGAGCGGGTCAGCACCACGGCGTCCGGGCCCAGCGCCTCGGCCAGCGCGGCGACGTCGAGGTAGACCGAGGTCTTGCCGGCGTTGCCGCCCCGGTGCGTCGGCGCGTACAGCACCACCCGCCGGCCGGGGGCGATGCCCAGCTCGGCCCGCACCCGGTCGCGGTGCTCCGGCTTCGCGTTCACCAGGATGTCGTTGCGCGGGTAGCCGTACTCCAGCGACTCGTAGCGCCCCGGGAAGGCGGTGTTCCAGGCCTGCGTGGAGAAGGGGTTGGCGGCGATGCTGTAGTCCCACTTGGCCACGACTTTGCGCAGCTCGGCGCTGCCCGTGCCGTCGCGCCCGGCGAAGGTGAGCCCGTCCAGGCCCATGAGCTTGAGCGGGGTGCCGTGGTGGGTCAGCACGACCACCGAGCCCGGCCGCTTGACGACGTACTCGGGGAAGTTGGCGTTGCTGATGAAGTACTTGGCCCGTGCCATGGCCCGGAAGTACGCCGGGGACTCCTCGACGACGTAGTCGACGCCCGCCGGGATGTTGCGCACGCGGTCGGCCTTGACCACCCATACGCCGCGGATGTGCGGGGCCAGCTCGCGGGCCTTCTCGTAGATCGCGGCCGGGTTGCAGCTGTAGGCCGCGTTCCAGTACGCGGAGTACACGGCGAGCTGCTCGTCCAGCGGCAGGCGAAGCTGCGCGCGGTAGAGCGCGTACTTGAGGGCGCGGCTCGGCTGGCGGGTCACGCGGCGGGCCTTGGCGCTGACCGACCGCATCCGGCGCAGCATCTGCACAGGCTCCCCCTCGCGTGCGTTCACCTGGGGCGATGGGCCTTTTCGCCGCCCGCTCCGGGACGCGCGGGCCAGTGGCGGCCCGCGGCCATAGTGGGCCAGAAGATAACAGGAAGGGCCGGTCCGAGTAAACAGTCTCTGAACGGTCCGTGACCTGTCCACACGCGGCCTTGGCGGCCGCGGTGATGTGACCGGCGGGTAGCGACTGGCTGAGCGATCGTTCAGGCAATCGGGCTACGCTGTGCTCGAAATCCTGTGATCCAGGTATCAGACCCCGGGAGGAAACGTGGACGCGAACGAGATCGCCGCCGGTCGCGAGCGCTGGCAGCAGCGGTACGACAAGGCGCACAAGCGCCACGCGGACTTCACCACGCTCAGCGGGGTCGAGGTCGAGCCGCTGTACGGCCCCGCCGAGGGCGTCGAGTACCCGGGCTTCGAGCGCATCGGCTGGCCCGGCGAGTTCCCGTTCACCCGCGGCCTCTACCCGACCGGCTACCGGGGCCGCACCTGGACCATCCGCCAGTTCGCCGGCTTCGGCAACGCGGTGCAGACCAACGAGCGATACAAGCTGATCCTCGGCGCGGGCGGCGGCGGCCTGTCAGTCGCCTTCGACATGCCGACCCTGATGGGCCGCGACTCCGACGACGGCCGCTCGCTGGGCGAGGTCGGCCACTGCGGCGTGGCGATCGACTCGGCCGCCGACATGGACGTGCTGTTCGGCGGCATCGACCTGCAGAAGGTCACCACCTCGATGACCATCTCCGGCCCCGCCGTGCCGGTGTTCTGCATGTACCTGGTCGCCGCCGAGCGCCAGGGCGCCGACCTGAGCAAGCTCGACGGCACCCTGCAGACCGACATCTTCAAGGAGTACATCGCGCAGAAGGAGTGGCTGTTCGACCCCGAGCCGCACCTGCGCCTCATCGGCGACCTGATGGAGTACTGCGCCCACGAGATCCCGAAGTACAAGCCGCTGTCGGTGTCGGGCTACCACATCCGCGAGGCGGGCGCGACGGCCGCGCAGGAGCTGGCGTACACCCTGGCCGACGGCTTCGGCTACGTGGAGCTGGGCCTGTCCCGCGGCCTGGACGTCAACGTCTTCGCCCCTGGCCTGAGCTTCTTCTTCGACGCGCACATCGACTTCTTCGAGGAGATCGCGAAGTTCCGTGCCGCCCGCCGCATCTGGGCCCGCTGGATGCGCGACGTGTACGGCGCGACCAGCGAGAAGGCCCAGTGGCTGCGCTTCCACACGCAGACCGCCGGCGTCTCGCTGACCGCGCAGCAGCCGGTCAACAACGTGGTCCGCACCGCCGTCGAGGCGCTGTCGGCCGTGCTCGGCGGCACCAACTCCCTGCACACCAACGCCCTGGACGAGACCCTCGCCCTGCCCACCGACGAGTCCGCCGAGATCGCCCTGCGGACCCAGCAGGTCCTCATGGAGGAGACCGGCATCGTCAACGTCGCCGACCCGCTGGGCGGCTCCTGGTACGTCGAGGCCCTCACCGACAAGATCGAGGCCGAGGCCGAGGCCATCTTCCAGCGCATCAAGGACCGCGGCACCGACGGCACCATCACCAGCGGCATCCTGAGGGGCATCGAGGACGGCTGGTTCACCTCCGAGATCGCCGACTCCGCCTACATCTACCAGCGCGCCCTTGAAGAGGGCCACAAGCGCATCGTCGGCGTCAACTGCCACACCGGCACCATCGCCAAGGACCTCGAAATCATGCGCGTCTCCCACGAGGTGGAACGCGAGCAGGTCAAACTCCTCCAGGCCCGCCGCACCGACCGCGACCAGGCCGCCGTGGACGCCGCCCTCCAAAAGATGATCGACGTCTCCCGCACCGACGCCAACATGGTCCCCGCCATGCTCGACGCCTGCCGCGCCGAAGCCACCCTCGGCGAAATCTGCGACGCCCTCCGCGCCGAATGGGGCGTCTACCGCGAACCCGCCCGCTTCTGAGGCGACGATCTTGCGTGGATGTACCCCACGACATGCCCATATCGGGCGTAAATGGGGCCATCCACGCAAGATCGTCGTGATCTATGGGTGGGGTGGGACCTTTGCGGGGGGATTGTTACGGGCGTGGGAGACTGGGTAACCATGAGCGATCTCCGACCCGGACAGTCGATCTTCACGCGTGGCGCGGTGGATCTCGGCGCGCTGGCCGCGCGCAGTCAGCAGGCGGCGGCGACCCCGGCCGCGGGCGCGGCGGGACCGGCCGGCAGCGGCGGTGACGGTGGTAACGGCGGCGGCTTCCCCGGGGCGCCCGCGGGGGGCGGTCACGTGGTGGACGTGACCGAGGCCAACGTGCAGGACGAGGTCCTGCAGAAGTCGATGAGCCAGCCCGTCGTGGTGGCGTTCCTGGCCCCGGGTTATCCCGAGGTGGACCAGCTGGCCGACGCGCTGGCGCAGTTCAACGCGGCCGACGGCGGCAGCTGGGTGCTGGCGCGGGTGAACGCGCAGGCCGACCCGCGGCTGGCGGCCATGTTCCGGGTGCAGAGCGTGCCGACGGTGTACGCCGTCGTGGGCGGGCAGCCGATCGACGCGTTCGCCGGGCCGGTGCCGCCTGCGCAGCTGCGGCAGTGGCTGGACGCGGTGCTGCGGGCGGGCGGGGTCGAGGTGGCCGTGCCCGATGATCCGCGCCTGGAAGCGGCGGACGACGCCCTGATGATGGGTGACCTCGACGAGGCCGAGAAGGCGTACCGCAAGATCCTGTCGGACTCGCCGAAGGACGCCGCGGCCGAGGCCGGCCTGGCCCAGGTCGTGCTGGCCAAGCGGGTCGCGGGAGTGGACCCGCAGGCCGCCGTGGCCGCCGCCGACGCCGCGCCCGACGACCTTGCCGCGCAGCTGAAAGCGGCCGATGTCGAGGTGCTGGGCGGTCAGGCAGAGCAGGCGTATCAGCGGCTGGTCAATCTGGTGCGCCGCGTCTACGGTGACGATCGGGAGACGGTGCGCCAGCACCTCGTGTCGCTGTTCGCCGTCGCCGGCCCGGACGACCCCGCGGTGGCGGCCGCGCGGCGTGCCCTGGCCAGCGCTTTGTTCTAGAACCGCTAGTGGCCCGTCCCGGACGGCCCGCCCGCACGGTGGGCCGCCGGGAACTCCCCACCAGCGTGCATGAGGCCAGGGGGGAGAGGTATGCGCCGCATCGCGGTTCTCGACGCGCCGTCGAACCTGGGCCTGCGCCCGCCTACCGAGACCTCCGTGCCCGGTTGCGCCAAAGCGCCGGGCGCGCTGCGCGACAAGAAGCTGCTGGCCCGGCTCGACGCCCGTGACGCCGGCTGCCTCACCCCGCCCCGCTACGACCCCGGTGACTGGCGTCCCGGCGACGGGGTGGCGCACGCGCTGCAGATCCACTCGTACAGCGTGCGGCTGGCGGAGCGGATCGGCGCGATCGTCGACGGTGGGGAGTTCCCGCTGGTGCTGGGCGGGGACTGCTCGATCCTGCTCGGCTCGGCGCTGGCCATGCGGCGGCTCGGCGAGGAGGTCGGCGGCCGGATCGGGCTGGTCTTCGTGGACGGGCACTCCGACTTCCGGCATCCGGGCAACGCGCCGTACGTCGGCGCGGCCGCGGGCGAGGACCTGGCCCTGGTCACCGGCCGGGGCCAGACCGAGCTGGCCGGGATCGAGGGCCGCCGCCCGTACTTCCGCGACACCGACGTCGTCGTGCTCGGCATCCGCGAACACGACGAGTACCGCCTGGACCTGCAGGCGGCCGGGTTCGCCACCCGCCCGGCGACCGCCCTGCGCGCCGAGGGCGCCCGCCGCACCGCGCAGTGGGCCCGCGAGCGCCTGGCCGACTGCGCCGGCTACTGGGTGCACATCGACGTGGACGTGCTCGACCCTGCGGTCATGCCCGCGGTCGACGCCCCCGAGCCTGGCGGCATCGCCCTCACCGAGCTCGAACTCCTGCTCACCGGCCTGGTCAACACCCCCGACTGCCTCGGCATGGAGCTGACCGTCTTCGACCCCGACCACGACCCCGACGGCCGCCATGCCGCCGAACTCGTCTCCACCCTGGTCACCGGCCTGGCCCCGCTGCTCCCGCCCAAACGCCCCACCCGCGCCCGCGTCCCCACCCCCCGCACCCCCACCCCCACCCCCACCCCCGACAAACGCACCGCCGCCTGACCCTTCCGCGTTGATCATGAACTTATGGCACGGCTCGACGGTGTGTCCCGGCCACAACCTCATGATCAACAATGAGGGTGGAGGGTATGCCCGGCGGTGGTGTGGGCTACCCGGGGCGGAGGTGCGCGCACGAGGGGCGGCCTCGGCGGATACTGTGGCGCGCATGCCCGCTGTGCTCTCGACCGCGACGACCGTCGTCGCCCTGCTGCTGGCCGCCGTCGCGTTGCTGGCGGCCGCGCTCAACCGCGCCCCGGACCGCGTGCAGCTGATCGGCACCGTCGTGGTCAGCGTCGCCGCGGTGCTGCTGGTCGGAGCGGCGGTGGCGAGCTGGATCGGTGGTCACTCGCCGCGGGAGACCACGACCTTCCTGGGGTACGCCCTGACGATGCTGCTCCTGCCCGCGGGCGCCTGGATCGTCGGCAAGATGGAGCCCACCCGCTTCGGCAGCGTGATCATCGGCGTGGCCGCGCTCATCGTGCCCGTGCTGGTGTTGCGCATCGGCCAGGTGTTCGGTGCCTAGGCCCGTCAACACCGGCCTGGGCCGCGTGCTCGTCTTCGTGTACGGCCTGTTCGCCGTCGCCGCGACCTGCCGAGCGGGCGTGCAGATCATCATGAAGTTCAGCGAGGCCCCGGTCTCGTACCTGCTCAGCGCCCTGGCGGCGGTGCTCTACATCGTCGCGACGGTCGGCCTGGTGCGCGGCGACGCCGGCGGTCGCCGCCTGGCGCAGGCCTGCTTCACCGTAGAGCTGGTCGGCGTGCTCGCCGTCGGCACGCTCAGCGTGCTCCAGCCGCAGGACTTCCCCGACGCCACCGTGTGGTCCGGCTTCGGCGAGGGCTACGGCTACCTGCCACTCGTGCTGCCCGTGCTCGGCCTGATCTGGCTGCGCCGGCCACAGCCCGCGCCTGCCAGCAGGCCGGAGCAGCCCGCCGCCCCGGAGCAGCCCGCCGCCCGCTGAACCGGCCCCGTCGTCCGGGGAGCTCGGCACCGCCGCCCCGGATCGCTTGACGCGGTCCGGCGAGACCCGGCGGCGCCGAGCGGCCGCGCGGGTCAGGCTTTGGCGAGGTGGTAACGCGTGTAGTCGCGCAGCTTCAGGAAGGACCGCTCGGCCTTGCCGTGGTAGTACCACGGGTCGCGGGTGACGAGGTCGTCTCCGATCAGGGCGAAGCAGCGTTCGGCCTCGGCGAAGTGGTCGCCCAGCGCGAACGCCATGGCGAACGCGTTCCACACGTGCGGGGTGTACGGGGTGCGGCGGTGAGCCGGGTGCCAGATCGAGTTCTCGGCGGCGGCCACCAGCTCGTCGCGGATCTCGTGCTGCTCCAGGTATTCGTCTTCCTTCTTGCGGGAGAGCCATTCCTCGATGTGCGCCTCCGCGATCAGGCCACCCAGGTTCGTGGCGGGGTGGGCGGCGGCCCGCTCGCGCGCGAACCGGAACATCAGCTCGGAGCTGCCGTACCACTTGCCGCACACCGCCTGGAGCATCCGACCGTGGGCGCGCTCGTCGGCCGGGTCGACCGCGATCACCGCGTCGAAATGCCGCTGGATCTCGGGCAGGCCTTTGGAACGGGCCTTGGCGAGGGTGATCAGGCCGGCGAGCGCCCTGACGTTATGCGGGTCCCGGTCGAGAACGTCGTCCAGGCAGTTCTCGGAGACCACCAGCCGCTGCCGGAACAGCTTCCAGCCCTCTTCCGTCACGGTGGAAGCTGTGCCGCTGCCCCGGGCGTCCCAGGCCCAGTTGATCGCCGCTAGGCCCTTGAGGAGCAGCGGCAAGGTCGGGTCGGGGTCGGTGCGGACGGCGTCGTCGATCCACTCCATCAGCCCGGACTTCGACGAGGCGATGCCGACGTAGTACCCACGCAGCACCGGATCGGGGTTCATGATGATGCTGCGCGCGGCCGGCCAGTCCCGGTTGCCCAGGTGCATGCTCAGGCGCCGGGCATCAGGATCACCGAGGAACGGATCGATCGCGATCTCCGGTGGAGGCTCCTCGGGTGCCACCCTGCTCTTCTTACGAAACGGCCACATGCCGCGCGAGCCTAATGGCGACTCGCGTATCCCGCTGACCTCCGAAGATAGCGACGATCTTGCACGAACGGTCGGTGTCCTGTCCGGTACGAGCCGGCACACCCGCCGTTCGTGCAGGATCGTCGTCGGGGTCAGGCCCCTTCTTCGAGCTTGTGCCGGGTCCAGTCGCGCCACTTGAGGAAGGCCTTGCCGGGCTTGCCGTAGTAGGCCCACGGCTTGCGAGTGGCCAGGCCGTCGCCGATGCGGGCGAAGCAGCGCTCGGCTTCGGCGTAGTTGTCGCCCATCGCGAACGCCATCGCGAACGCGTTCCACAGGCGTGGCGTCTCCAGCCCCTCCCGGAAGGCCGGGTGCCAGATCGACTGCTCGGCCGCGGCCTTCAGATCGGCGCCGACCTCGGGCTGCTCCAGGTACGCGTAGTCGCGTTTGCGGGACAGCCACTCCTCGAGGTGCGCATAGGCGATGAGGGCCGGCAGGCCCGTGCCGGGGTGGGCCGCGGCGCGCTCGCGGGCGAACTCGAACATCAACTCGGAGCTGCCATGCCACTTGCGGCACACCGCCTGCAGCATCGACCAGTGGGCGTCCTGATGCGTCGGGTCGACGGCGATCACCGCGGCGAAGGCCCGCTGGATCTCGTCCAGCCCCTTGGACCGGGCGTTGGCCAGCGTGATCATGCCGACCAGCGCCTCGACGTTCATCGGGTCGCGGTCGAGGACGTCGTCCAGACAGTTCTCGGCGACCACCAGTCGCTGCGCGAACACCTTCCATGCGTCGTCCGAGACGGAATCGGCGTAGCCGCCGCCCCGTGCCTCCCAGGCCCAGCCGATCGCCTTGAGCCCCTTGACGAGCAGCGGCAGGGTCGGCTCGGGATCGGTCCGGACGGCGTCGTCGATCCACTCCATCAGCCCGGACTTCGTCGAGGCGATGCCCACATAGAAGGAGTGCCGCGCCGGGTCCGGGTCGTCGATGATGGTCCGCGCCGCGGCCCAGTCCCGATCACCCAGCAGCCGGCTCAACCGGCGCGCGTCGGCGTCCCCGAGGAACGGGTCGAACGTCATCTCAGGCTCGGGCGCCTCCGGCGCCACCACAGCCTTCTTCCGAAACGGCCACATGCCCCGCGACCCTAACCGTCACCCCGGGACCCCGCTGCCCCCGAAGATCCCGACGATCTTGCACGAACGGTTGGTGTTCTGTCGTACCCACCGTTCGCGCAAGATCGTCGGAGTCGTGGTCAGCGGAGGTTGCGGAGGAAGGATTCGGTGACGGGGACGGCGGTTTCGCTGGGTTTGATGCCGTTCTCGACGAAGACGGCGAAGGCGATGTCGCCCTGCCAGCCGATGAACCAGGCGTGGGTGTGCGCGGGGTTGTTGTCGTACTCGGCCGTGCCGGTCTTGCCGAATACGGCGCCGCCGGGGGTGTCCTTGAGGGCGGTGGCGGTGCCTGCGGTGACGACCTCGCGCATCATGGCGCGCAGGGGGTCGAGGGTGGTGGGCTTGAGGGCGGGGCCGTCGGGGGCGGGCTTGGCGGCGGCGGGGTCGAGCAGGAGGACGGGCTGCTTCCACTGGCCGCGGGCGATCGCGGCGGCGGCGCCGGCCATGGCGACCGGGCTGACGATGGTCTGGCCCTGGCCGAACGTGGCCGCGGCCAGCTCGGTGGCGGTGCCTCCGGCGGAGACGCGGCCGGTGAACGCGGGCACGCCCAGGTCCCAGGTCTGGCCGAGGCCGAGCGCGGTGCCGGCGTTGACCAGGCCCTCCGGGCCCAGCGCCGGGGCCAGCGAGGCGAACGCGGTGTTGCAGGACTTGGCGAAGTCCGTGTGGAACGCGACGTTGCCCAGCTCCAGGAAGTTCGAGTTCTTGAACTGGCGGCCCTCGACGGTGAAGAACTTCGGGCACGGCACGATCTGGTTGGCCGTCACCTTGCCCGCGTCGAGCAGCCCGTACGCCGAAACGGCCTTGAAGGTCGAGCCCGGCGGCACCTGCGCGGTGAGGGCCAGGTTGTCCGGGCCGCTGTTGGCCACCGCGACGAGCTGCCCGTCGCTGATCCGGATCGCCACCATCGCGCTGCGCTGCTTGACCGTCGCGAGGGCCTTCTCCGCCGCGATCTGGGTCTTCGTGTCGATCGTGAGCTGGAGCTTCTGGCCGTCCTTGTCCTCGACGGTGTAGAGCGGGGTGTCCTGGACGGTGCCGTCGGAGGCCTTGCGGCTGGAGACCACGCTCAGGCCCGCGACGCCGCGCAGCCGGTCGTCGTAGGTGCGCTGGATGCCGCCGAGGCCCGCCTGGTCGCCCACCTGGTAGGCGCCGGGCTTGCTGTCCATGATCTCCTTGGTGACCGGCCCGACCGTGCCGAGCAGCGCCCGCGCGAAGGTGCGGGTCGGCGAGAGCAGCCGGTCCTCCTCGCGGAACGCGACCCCCTTGTCCATGAGCGCGCGCAGGCGGTCGCGGATCGGCTCGTAGACCTCCCGGCGCAGCGTCACGATCTCCACCAGGGCGTCCGGCTTGGCGTCCTTCACCCGGGCGGGCAGCTTGGCCAGGTCGTCTGTGCTGACGTCGTACGCCCCGGACGCGAAGATCGGGGTCAGGTCCTTGACCAGCGCGTCGATGTCGGTGACCTTCCGCGGCTCGACGCCGATGACGACGACCGGCCGCGGCTTGACGATCTCCTCGCCCTTGCCGTCGAAGACGCCGGCCCGGGTCGGGGCGAGGCGGCGCACCGCCAGCTCGTCACCCTTGGTCAGCTTCTCGTGCACGATCGCCGGCTCCCAGACGACCTGCCAGGTGTCCTTGGCCTTGGTCATCCGCACCGTGGTGGTGTACTCCCAGGTGGTCTTGTCCGGCAGCGGCTGGGTGACCTTGATCTGGGTGGTCGCCAGGCCCTCGCTCACCGCGGGGGCCTGCTTGGTCAGCGTCGGGGGAGTGTCGCGGAAGACGCCCTCCAGGGCCCGCAACTCGGTCTTGACCGTGTCGGCGGCGACGCCCTGACCGGTCGGGCTGACGAAGGTGACCTTGTCGAAGGTCCCCGACCGCCAGCCGGCCAGGAACGCGTCCAGCATGGGCTCAGGGCCGTCGTCCTTCGAGCAGGCGGCAAGTGCGGGGAACAGCAGCGACATCGCCACCAGGGAGAGGACAATTCTGGGACGGCGTACCTTCGAGCGCAGGGCCATGCGGGCATTCTGCCGTAAGGACCTGGGTCGTGTGGCACCACCGCTGTCCGGGACCGGACTCGTGGACGCGGATGTCGGCGGCCCCCGAACGCGTGGCTGGCCGGGGGTGCTGACTAGGCTGGGGTTGACGACGGGACGGCCCCTGCAACGGCCCGTCCCACCAACGACCCACAGCGTGGTGGGCGAAGGGGAGTGCTTTTCATGGAGTCTGGCGGCCGAATAGGCGGCGGCAGCGCTTCTGCCGAGGTCGAAGCCGGTGCGAGCGGTGACACCATCCGGAACGAGGGCATGCCGCAGGCGCATCCGGACGACCTGGATGACGGCGATCTCGACGAGCCCCTGCCCAACGGCGAGCGCCTGATCGCGGCCGCGGTCGCGCTGGCCGCCGGGGGCAGCCCGGACACTCCGAGCCTGGCTGACGACCGGCTGGCCGAGGCCCAGCTGGTCCAGCGGTACTGGCGCTTCGCCCCCGACGAGGAACTCGTCGACCTGACCCCCGCTCGCCTGCTCGAGGCCGCGCGGGCCCACCGCGAGCTGGCGGCTTCACGTACGCCGGGCGAGCTGAAGCTGCGCCTGTCCCTGTCGGGTGAACCGCGCCACACCGTTGTGGAGATCGTCACCGACGACATGCCGTTCCTGGTCGACTCGGTCACTGCCGCGCTGTCCGCGCGCAAGGACGTGCAGCTGCTGGTGCACCCGGTGATGGTGGTGCGCCGTGACGAGCAGGGCGACCTGATCGAGGTGTGCGCCGAGGTCGAGCCGGACGACGCCATCGCGGGTGACCTGGTCGAGAGCTGGATGCGCATCGAGGTCGGCGCCATCCGCGACGAGGCGGAACTGGAGCACCTGCGGGCCGACCTGGAGCGGGTGCTGGGCGACGTACGCCGGGCGGTCGAGGACTGGCCGCGGATGCGGGCCCAGGCGCTGGCGCTGGCCGACGAGATCTCCGGGGCCGAGCTGCCGGTGCCCGACCGTGACATCACCGACTCGGTGGAGCTGCTGCGCTGGCTCGCCGACCACCACTTCACCTTCCTCGGCTACCGCGAGTACGAGCTGGTCCACGTGCCCGGCGCGGCCGGCAGCGAGACCGACCTGATGCGCGCCGTGCCCGGCACGGGCCTGGGCATCCTGCGCGACGAGTCGTCCTCCACGGCCCGCACGCTGGAGTCGATGACGCCGGAGGCGCAGCACAAGGCGCTGGAGAAGCGCCTGCTGGTGATCACCAAGGCGAACTCGCGGTCCACCGTGCACCGCTCGGCGTACCTGGACTACATCGGCTTCAAGATGTTCGACGCCGACGGCAACGTCTGCGGCGAGCGCCGTTTCCTCGGCCTGTTCTCGTCGGCGGCGTACCGCACCAGCGTGCGGGACCTGCCGGTGATCCGGCGCAAGGTGGACAACGTGCTGGACCGCTCCGGCCTGTCCGCCCGCAGCCACTCCGGCAAGGACCTGCTGGAGATCCTGGAGACGTACCCGCGCGACGAGCTGTTCCAGATCAGCACCGACGACCTGTACCAGGCCGTGACCGGGGTGCTGCGCATGGCCGGACGCCGCCAGCTGCGGCTGTTCCTGCGCCGCGACGGCTACGGCCGGTTCATCTCGGCCCTGGTCTACCTGCCGCGGGACCGGTTCACCACCGCGCACCGGCTGGCCATGCAGGACATCCTGCTGCGCGAGCTCAACGGCGTCGGCGTCGACTACACGACCCGGGTCAGCGAGTCCAACCTGGCCCGCATCCACTTCATCGTGCGCACCGACCCGAACGACCCGCCCGGCGACGTGGACGTCGACGCGCTGGCCGAGATGCTCGGCGACGCCACCCGCAACTGGGACGACGACTTCCGGCTGGTGCTGGAGCGCAAGGTCGGCGACGAGCAGGCCAAGCTGCTGGCCGCCCGGTACGTCGACGCGCTGCCGGAGACCTACAAGGACGGCCACCTGCCCTACGAGGGCGTGCAGGACCTGGCCAAGCTGGAGCTGCTGGACGAGCCCGGCCAGCTGGAGATGCACCTGTTCCGGCGGCGCTTCACGGCCGGCTCGGGCAGCATGGTCGAGGCCACCACGCCCGGCAACGACGTGCGGTTCAAGGTCTACCGGCACGGCGAGCCGATGCTGCTGTCGGCGGTGCTGCCGGTGCTGCACTCGCTGGGCGTGCGGGTCACCGACGAGCGGCCGTACGAGGTGCGCCGCGACGACGCGACCGTGTTCGTGTACGACTTCGGCCTGCAACTGCCCTCCGGGGCGCGCGACCTGGCCGAGGTGCGCGCGCACGTGGAGAACGCCTTCGCCGCCGCGTGGCGGGGTGAGGCCGAGGTCGACGGCTTCAACGAGCTGGTGCTGCGCGCGGGCCTGACCTGGCGGCAGGCCGTGGTGCTGCGGGCGTACGCCAAGTACCTGCGCCAGGCCGGCACGGTGTTCGCGCAGGAGTCGATGGAGGCGACCTTCACGGCGTACCCGCAGATCGCGGCGATGCTGGTGGCGCTGTTCGAGACCCGGTTCAACCCGAACCTGCAGCTGAGCGACACCGAGCGGGGCAGCCAGGCCAAGGAGCTGATCTCGGCGATCGGCCGCCAGCTGGAGTCGGTGGCGAGCCTGGACCAGGACCGCATCCTGCGCAACTTCCTGACGCTGATGCAGGCCACCCTGCGCACCTCCTTCTTCCAGAAGGCGGCCGACGGGCGGCCCAAGTCGTACATCTCGTTCAAGCTGGACCCGCAGGCGATCCCGGACCTGCCCGCGCCGCGGCCCAAGTTCGAGATCTTCGTGTACTCGCCCCGCTTCGAGGGCGTGCACCTGCGCTTCGGCGCGGTGGCCCGGGGTGGCCTGCGCTGGTCGGACCGCCGCGACGACTTCCGCACCGAGGTGCTGGGCCTGGTCAAGGCGCAGATGGTCAAGAACGCGGTGATCGTGCCGGTCGGGGCCAAGGGCGGCTTCGTGCTCAAGCAGGCCCCCGTCGGCGGTGACCGCGACGCCCTGCAGGCCGAGGGTGTGGCCTGCTACAAGCGCTTCATCTCGGCGCTGCTCGACATCACCGACAACCTCGACGCCGGCAAGATCGTGCCGCCGGCCGACGTGGTGCGCCACGACGGGGACGACCCCTACCTGGTCGTCGCCGCCGACAAGGGCACGGCGACGTTCTCCGACATCGCCAACGAGATCTCCGCCTCGTACGGGTTCTGGCTCGGCGACGCGTTCGCCTCGGGCGGCTCGGCCGGCTATGACCACAAGGGCATGGGCATCACCGCCCGTGGTGCCTGGGAGTCGGTCAAGCGCCACTTCCGCGAGCTTGCGAGCGGAAGCGACAAGCACGGTCGCGGCATGGGCCGGGACACCCAGACCGAGGACTTCACCGTGGTCGGCGTGGGTGACATGTCGGGTGACGTGTTCGGCAACGGCATGCTGCTGTCCGAGCACATCCGCCTGGTCGCCGCGTTCGACCACCGGCACATCTTCCTCGACCCGAACCCCGACACGGCCACGTCGTTCGCCGAGCGGGCCCGTTTGTTCGCGCTGCCCCGCAGCTCGTGGGCCGACTACGACCCGACCCTCATCTCCGAGGGCGGCGGGGTGCACCCGCGCACCGCGAAGTCGATCCCGATCACGCCGCAGGTCCGGGCGGCGCTAGGGCTGGCCGACACGGTCACCGCGATGAGCCCGGCCGAGCTGATGAAGGCGATCCTGCTGGCCCCGGTGGACCTGCTCTGGAACGGCGGCATCGGCACGTACGTCAAGGCCACCACCGAGTCGCACGCCGAGGTCGGCGACAAGGCCAACGACGCGATCCGGGTCAACGGCGGGCACCTGCGCTGCCGGGTCGTCGGCGAGGGCGGCAACCTGGGTCTGACCCAGGCCGGGCGCATCGAGTACGCGCGCAAGGGCGCGCAGGGCGCGGGCGGCCGGATCTTCACCGACTTCATCGACAACACGGCCGGGGTGGACTGCTCCGACCACGAGGTCAACATCAAGATCCTGCTGGGCGCGGACACCGAGCTGGGCCGCGACGCCCGCAACGAGCTGCTGGCCAGCATGACCGACGAGGTCGCCGCGCTGGTGCTGCGCGACAACTACGGCCAGGCCACGGCGCTGGGCAACGCCCGCGCGCAGACCCTGTCGCTGCTGCCGGTGCACCGCCGCCTGCTCACCGAGCTGGAGCGCTCCGGCCGGCTGGACCGGGCCCTGGAGGGCCTGCCCACCGACGAGGAGCTGGTGGCGCGCTCGGAGAACGGCGAGGGCCTGTCCACGCCCGAGTTCGCCGTGCTCATGGCGTACGTGAAGATCGCGCTGGAGGAGGAGATCGTGCACTCCGATCTCCCCGACGACGCGTGGACCGCGCAGACCATGGCCGACTACTTCCCGACGCCGCTGCGCGGCATGACCCAGCAGATGGCCGAGCACCGGCTGCGCCGCGAGATCGTCACCACGGTGCTGGTCAACGAGACGGTCAACCGGGGCGGCATCACGTTCGTGCACCGTACGGTCGAGGAGACCGGCGCGTCCGCCGCGGACGTGCTCCGGGCCTTCGAGATCGTCTGGGAGGTCTTCGAACTGCCCGCGCTGTGGGCGGCCGTCGAGGCCACCGACAACCGAGTCCCGACCGCCGCGCAGACCGCCGTCTACCTCAAGGCCCGCCGCCTCATGGACCGCGCGGTCAGGTGGCTCATCCAGAACCGCCGCTCGCCCCTGGACGTGCCCGGCGAGATCGCCAAGCTCAAGCCCGGCGTGTCCGCGCTGGCCCCGCGCATGAAGGAGATGTTCCTGGGCGCGGAGCGCGAGGGCATCGCCGAGCACGAGGCCGAACTGGTCGCCCTCGGCGCACCGCAGGACCTGGCCGAATGGGGCGCCCGCACCCTGTACAGCTTCGCCCTGCTCGACGTCGTCGAAGTCGCCTCCGCGACTGGCCGCGACCTCGACGAGGTGGCCGGCGTCTACTTCGTCCTGTCCGAGCGCTTCCGGGTGGACGACCTCCTCACCAAGATCTCCCAGCTCCCCCGGGACGACCGCTGGCAGACCCTGGCCCGCATGGCCCTGCGCTACGACCTCTACGCGGCCCTGGCAGCCCTCACCGGAGAGGTCCTGGCGGCCTCCCCGACCGGCACCCCCCAGGACCGCGTCACCCAATGGGAGCAGCGCAACGCCACCACCATCGCCCAGGCCCGCAAATCCATCGGCGAGCTGGAAGGCATCAAGGCCGACCTGGCCCCCCTGTCCGTCCTCCTCCGCCAAATCCGCACCCTGGTCCGCACCGCCGCCGCCTGACCCACCCGCCAAGATCGCGACGATCTTGCTTGGGCTGTGGGGATGACACGCTCCAATCGGGTGTGTCCCCAACAGTTCCCGCAAGATCGTCGCGATCTTGGCTGCGGTGAGGGTCAGGCGAAGAAGGTTTTGGCGCGGGTGAGGGCTTCGGGGTCGGTGAGGATGTCGTCGGGGCGGTTGCCGTAGCCGAGGAGGGCTCCGCCCCAGGTCATGCCGAGGTAGTCGGCGGACAGGCGCAGGGTGCCGATGAGCGGGTCGGCGGTGGTGTGGTCCGTGGAACTCAGGACGCTGACCGTCCACAGGGTCTTGCCGCGCATGCGGGCTTTGAAGTCGGCTCCGGGGACGCGTAGCCAGGCGGACCAGTAGTCGAGGTAGAGCTTGGCGGAGGCGGAGACGCTGTACCAGTACAGCGGGGAGGCGATGACCAGGTTGTCGGCGGCCAAGGTGGCGTCGAGCAGGGTCTTCTCGGGGCCTTCGGGTTGGGGGTAGACGCCGTCGCCGGTGTGGCGGATGTCGTCGAACGGGGGCAGGGGCAGGTCGCGGAGGTTGAGCCAGGTCTGCGTGGCGTGGGCCGGGAGTTCGGCGGCGGCGGCGCGGGCCAGGGTCTCGGTGTTGCCGCCCTGTCGGGCCCCGGCGAGCAGGAAGAGGTAGGTGCTGGGGTGATCGAGCGGCACGGCCGGGTCTCCTGTCGGAAATGATTCATGCTCACGCATTAGATGCGTGAGCATGAATACTGCCATCGGGTCCGGCCGGTGGTCCAGTCCGGGTCGGAGTGACGACGGTTACGAGGCGAGGCCCAGGATCTCGGCGGCGGCGCGGCCGTTGGCGTGGCTCGCGCCGTACGTCGTGACGAAGGCCTTCACTCCGTTGGGTCGCCAGCCGGCGGGCCAGCCCATCTCGACCACGGCGAGCGGGTGCACCGCCGCGAGCTGCTCGGCCAGGGACCGGGCGGCGGGGTTGCGGTGGGTGTGCCGCCCGACGAGCACGATCGGCCGTCCGGCGGCGGCGTCGATGAGCGCGCCGGCGCTGGTCTCGTCGGCGGCGACGGCCAGCTGCGGGGTGCCGTCGAGGTGCGGCGACAGGCCCCACGGCACGGCGCCCTCGGCGATGGTGTGCCCGGCCCGCAGCTGTACGACGAACGGCTGCTCGAACCCGGTCAGGCTGCCCTCGACGCTCACCGCACGCCGCGCGGCGTCGTAGCCCAGCCGCGGACTGAGCTCGATGTGCTCGATCCCGTGCGTCCACGCGGCCAGCGCCTGGTTGCGCGCGACGGCCTGCTCGACCCGCGCGACGGGCAGCGTGCCGTCGGCGATCGCGCCGGCGATGGCCGAGGCGACGTGCTCGGTGATCTCCAGGTCGATGTCCGCGCCGAGGCACAGCAGGTCGGCCCCGGCCAGCAGCGCCCGGACCGCGGCCGGGCCGATGCCACCCGCGGCACGGGCCGCGCCCTGCATCTCCAGGGCGTCGGTGACCACGGTGCCGGTGAAGCCGTACTCCCGGCGCAGCACGTCGACCAGCAGCTTCTCGCTGAACGTGGCCGGTTCGTCGCCGGTGATCGCGGGCACCCGGATGTGCGCCGTCATGATCGCCTTGGTGCCCGCCGCGATGACGGCCGCGAACGGGGGCAGCTCGCGGTCGCGCAGCAGCTGCGGGGTCACGTCGACGGTCGGCAGTTCCAGGTGCGAGTCGGCGATGGTCGCGCCGTGCCCGGGGAAGTGCTTGGCGCAGGCGGCCACGCCGGCCTGCTGGAGGCCGACCACGGCCGCGGCGGCGTGCGCGGCGACCCGGACCGGGTCCGCGCCGAACGACCGGGTGCCGATGACCGGGTTGTCGGTGGCGGTGTTGACGTCGACGGTCGGGGCGAGGTTCAGGTTGATGCCGACATCGGCCAGCTCCCGCCCGATGGAGTGGTACACCCGACGGGTGAGGTCGAGGTCGCCGATCGCGCCCAGCGCCGCGTTGCCCGGGTACGGGCTGCCGGTGCGGTGGGCCAGCCGGGTGACGTCGCCGCCCTCCTCGTCGATGGCGATGAGGGTGTCGCGGCGCGCGGCCCGCAGCTGCGCGGTCAGCCCGGCGAGCTGCACCGGCTCGGCCACGTTGAACCCGAACAGCGTGTAGCCGGCCAGGCCCTCGCCGAGCAGGCCGGTGGCCCACTCGGGGGCGGTGTGGCCCTGGAACGCGGCCAGCATGGTGCGCAGTGCCAGCCGGCGCAGACCTGGATCAGTGGTCACGGTGTCCTCCGCTTCGACCCGACGTGGTGGTGGGCCCTTCGGCCAGTGTGTCGGGTCTTGCCATCCATAGTGGTTTTGTGCGCGTAGGCCGTAGGCTACGGCCGTACCGGTTAAGGTAACCCAATCTAATAAGAAACTTTACTAAAAGCCAGCGCGCGCCGACATCCGGTGCTGCCGCATGTCGACTCTAGGATGACGCACCATGGCCGCAGTTTCCCAGCCCGGCACTCCCCGGCTGCTCCGCGCGCTCAACGACCGGGCCGCCCTCGAGCTGCTGCTGGCCCGGGGCCCGCTGACCCGATCCCAGCTCGGCGAGCTGACCGGCCTGTCCAAGGTCACCGCCTCGCAGCTGGTCGAGCGGCTGGAGGAGCGCGGCCTGGTGCGCCGGGTCGGCGAGCAGGCGGGCGGACGCGGCCCCAACGCGCAGCTCTACAACGTCGCGCCGAACAGCGCGTACGTGGTGGGCGTCGAGGTGGGCGACGAGCACGTGGTGGCCGCCTGCGCCGACATCACCGGCGCGGTGGTGGGCCGGGTCGAGGTCTCCACCAAGCCCGACGCCAACGGTGGCGGCGAGGACCCGGTCCGGCTGGTGCACAACGCCGTCGTGCAGGCGGCCGAGCAGGCGGGCGCTTCCCTCGGCGACGTACGCCGCATCGTGCTGGGCACCCCGGGTCTGGTCGACCCGAACACCGGGGACATCGTCTTCGCCTTCAACCTGCCTCGCTGGCAGCGCGGCCTGGCCGCGGCCCTGCGCGACGACCTGCACACCACGATCGTGTTCGAGAACGACGTGAACCTCGCCGCCGTCGCCGAGTCCCACACCGGTGCGGCCCGCGAGGTCGGCGACTTCCTGCTCGTCTGGATCGGCCAGGGCGTCGGCCTGGCCGTCATGCTCGGCGGCCGGCTGCACCGCGGCACCGCCGGCGCGGCCGGTGAGATCGGCTACCTGCCGGTGCCCGGCGCGGACATCCCGCGCGAGGTCAGCCGGCGCGGCAAGGGCGCGTTCCAGCAGGTCGCCGGGGCGGACGCGGTCCGCCAGGTGGCCCGCGAGCACGGTTTCCGGACCGGCACCGCGGCCGAGGCGGTCAAGGCCGCGATCGCGGCGGGCACCAAGGGCGGCCCCGTGCTCGACGAGGTCGCCCGGCGGCTCGCGCTGGGTGTGGCGGCCTCCTGCATCGTGCTCGACCCGCCGCTGGTCGTGCTGGCCGGCGAGGTCGGCGCGGCGGGCGGCACCCCGCTGGCCGAGCGCGTGCAGCACGAGGTCGCCGCGATCAGCCCCGTGGCCCCGCGGGTCGTGGTGACCGGTGTGGCCGACGAGCCCGTGCTCCAGGGGGCGCTGCTCACCGCCCTCGACGCGGTCCGCGACGAGGTCTTCGGCTCGACCGTCGACTGATCAGGTCAGGTCCCGGCGGCGGAAGTTGGCGAACGCGGCGGCGATCAGGACGGCGGTGAGGCCCGCCACGACCATGCCGCCGCTGAGCCGGGTGATCACCAGGTCGCCCGTGCCGTCGAGGCCGTGCCAGTAGGTCAGGTCGCCGGAGACGAACGCGGACAGATAGCTGGACAGGAAGTACGGGTCGTACGGCAGCATGCCGCCGATCTCGAAGACGATGCGCGCGCCCGCCTCCCAGACCAGGAAGTAGCCGACCGCGATGCCCAGCGCGGCTGCGGTGTGGCGGGCCAGCGTGGCCAGCGCGAACGCGCACGCGGCGGCGGCGGTCGACAGTGCGATGGCACGCCCGCCCAACGCGGCGAGGTCGGCCCAGAAAGCCACGCCGGGTTGGCCGGTCCAGCCCGAGGTGTACGCGATCAGATAGAACGTGCCGACGTAGAGCGCCGTGAACAGGGCGGAGAACACCGCGACACCACCGGTCAGCGCGGTGAGCTTGGCCCCGAGGATCGCGGAGCGCTGCGGCCGCCACAGCAGCAGATTGGTGATCCCGCCGCTGCTCATCTCGGCCCCGATGAACGACGCGGCGATCACGAAGGCGAAGAAGCTGAGATACACCGCCAGGAAGACGGTCAGCCCCCCGATCTCCTGCTCGAACACGAACG
Source organism: Catellatospora sp. NPDC049133 (assembly GCF_040648455.1). Taxonomy (NCBI): domain Bacteria; kingdom Bacillati; phylum Actinomycetota; class Actinomycetes; order Micromonosporales; family Micromonosporaceae; genus Catellatospora; species Catellatospora sp. NPDC049133. The sequence goes on along the minus strand of NZ_JBEZDT010000007.1, from coordinate 172,210 downwards.
CGTCCTCGAGGTAGCGCGCGGCCTGGATCTCGGTGGAGTCGCCCACGGCTCCGCAGCCGCCGGGGAAGGCCGCCTCCGCGGCCTCCTTGTCGACGAGGAACTTCTCCTCGCAGCTCGCCTTGAACCGGGCGAGGCTCTCGCGCTGCTCCGAGGCGGTCTTCTGGGCGGCGGCCCAGACCCCGGCGTCGGGTCGCGTGGAGTTGGCCAGCGTGGTCGCCGCGGTGACCCCGAAGACGGCGAGCAGGCCGAGCACCATGATGTGGGTGAACCGCCGCGACAGCAGCCGACTGAGCTCAGCTCGTACCAGGTTCATGCCTTCTCCTCGCTGCGCTCGCCGGCGGCATGTCGCCTGAGCCTGCTGATTCGCTCGCTCATGCCTGCTCCCCGCTCCGTACGTCGAGGTCGATGAAGTTGTCGGAGGGTGGGCGGCGGCGGGTCGGCACGGCGATCTGCGGGGGTGCGTCGGCGGCGGGCCGGGTGCCGGTGAGGTCCAGGAAGACGCTCTCCAGGTCGGGCGTGAGCGGCGTCAACTCGGTCACCCAGAGGCCGGCCCGGCCGAGCGTCTCGCTGATCGCGGCCGGGCCGCTGACACCGCCGACGAACAGCACGCCGTCGGCGGACCGCACCGTCGCGCCCGCGGCCCGCAGCACCTGCGCGGCCTGCTCGGGGTCGGCGACCCGGACCAGGTGCTCGCCGGTGTCGTGGCCGGCCAGCACCACGGACACGGGCCCGTGGGCGACCCGGCGGCCCCGGTCGATGATGGTCACCGAGTCGCAGACCTGCTCGATCTCGGACAGCAGGTGGCTGGAGAGCAGCACGGTCACGCCCTGCTCGGCCAGGTCGCTCATCAGGGTGCGCATGGCGTGGATGCCGGACGGGTCCAGCCCGTTCGCGGGCTCGTCGAGGATGAGCAGCTCGGGCCGCTTGAGCAGGGCGGAGGCGACGGCGAGCCGCTGGCGCATGCCGAGGGAATACACCTTGACCGGCTCGTCGGCGCGGTCGCGCAGCCCGACGGTGGTCAGCACCTCGTCGACCCGGCCGCGGGGCAGCCCGCCCGCGGTGGCCAGCAGCTGGAGGGTCTTGCGGCCGCTGAACGGGGTGAAGAAGGCCGGGCTCTCCACGATCGCGCCGACCCGGTGCGCCACGCTGCCGAAGTCGGCGCTGGGCGTGTCGAGGATGCGCATCACGCCCTCGTCGGGCCGCAGCAGGCCGAGCAGCGTACGCAGCGTGGTGGTCTTGCCCGAGCCGTTGGGCCCGAGGAAGCCGTGGACCTGGCCCTTCTCGACGTACATGTCGAAGCCGTCGAGTGCGGTCTTCTCCTCGCGCCACAGGCTGTGGAACGTCTTGCACAACCCGCTGATCTCGATCACGGCGGTCACAGCGCCTCCCCAATCGGTCTGTGTGCCGCCTCACCGTATGTGATCCGGCGGCGCTCGTGGGGGCCCGGTGCCGGCCGGACTGTGATCTGGCTGGCAGGTCTGCACCCCGGCGGGTGCGGCCGTGATTGGATATCGGCTGTGTCAGGACTGCACCGCGTCGCTCAGACCGTCCACGAGGTCAACCGGGCCGTAGCCCCGGACGACCCCGATCTCGTGATCGCCGCCGAAGGCGTCGACGTCGTCCGCGAGGGCAAGCACCTGCTGCGGGACATCTCGTGGCGGGTGGAGCTGGACGAGCGCTGGGTGGTGCTCGGCCCCAACGGCGCGGGCAAGACCACGCTGCTGCACCTGGCCGCCGGCCGCGCGCACCCGACCAAGGGCGCCGTGTACGTGCTCGGCGAGCGCATCGGCCGCGTCGATATGCACGAGCTGCGCACCAGGATCGGCCTGTCCACGGCGGCGCTGGCCGAGCGGGTGCCCCCGGGCGAGCTGGTCCGCGACGTGGTGGTCACCGCGTCCTGGTCGGTGGTGGGCCGGTTCAAGGAGTCGTACGACCCGATGGACGAGGCCCGCGCCGGCGAACTGCTGGAGGAGTGGGGCATGGCCGGGCTGGCGCAGCGCCAGTACGGCACCCTGTCGGAGGGCGAGCGCAAGCGCACCCAGATCGCCCGTGCCCTGATGACCGACCCGGAGCTGCTGCTGCTGGACGAGCCCGCGGCGGGGCTGGACCTGGGCGGCCGGGAGGACCTGGTGGCCCGGCTGTCCGAGCTGGCGGCCGACCCGGACGCCCCGGCGCTGGTGCTGGTGACGCACCATGTCGAGGAGATCCCGCCGAGCTTCACCCACGCGCTGCTGCTGCGCGAGGGCGGCATCGTCGCGGCCGGGCCGATCCCGGAGACGATCACGTCGGACAACCTGTCGGCGACCTTCGGCCTGCCGCTGGAGGTCACCTCGGTCGAGGGCCGGTTCACCGCCCGCGCCCGCTGACCGGCGTCTGGGCGGAACCGGCACCGGGCTTGCCCGGACCGGTCACGATCGTAGGTATGCGCACGCTCCTGAACATCCTGTGGTTCATCTTCGGTAGCGGCTTCCTGCTGGCCATCGCGTACGGGCTGGCCGGCATCATCTGCTTCGTCCTGATCGTGACCATCCCGTTCGGCGTGGCCTCGTTCCGGATCGCCCGGTACGCGCTGTGGCCGTTCGGGTACACCATCGTGGAGAAACCCAGCGCCGGGCTGGCCTCCGCGCTGGCGAACGTCGTCTGGCTGATCGTGGCGGGCTGGTGGCTGGCGCTGACGCACATCGTCACCGGCATCGCGCTGTGCATCACGCTGATCGGCATCCCGTTCGGCATCGCCAACTTCAAGCTGGTGCCCGCCGCGCTGTGGCCGCTCGGCCGGGAGATCGTCGAGCGTCCCTGACCGCCGCGCCGCGGCTGGGCCGTCCCCGACGCGGGACGGGCCGGCCGTGCGGCGCTAGCGGTGCTGTTCGAGGGCGCGCTGGATGGAGCGGTAGATGCGGCCGAAGCGGGACTCGTCGGCCACCCGCAGCAGGAGCAACTCGCGGCCACGCCATACCGCCCAGATCTCGTGCATCGAGATGCCCTGGTCGTAGCTGTGGTCCAAGCGGTGCAGGATCCACTCCAGCATGGGACCGGCGAGGCCGACCAGCAGCACGACGATCGCCAGCGGCACCAGCACCCGCCCGGCCGCCCCGGGATCGCCGACCGTGGCGGCGATCAGGTAGATGAGTCCGAGCAGGGCCAGCACCGCGCCGACCACGACGCCGGCGTTCAGCGCGCCGCGCCCGGCCAGCCGGCGCATGGACCGCGGATCCGCGGTGATCTCGCGGTGCCAGACGTACTCCAGATCCTCGAGCCGGAAGACGCGGTCGTGGATGTGGATCGCGGTGGAGGTGACTTCCACCGCGGGATCGCGGTAATAGACGATCATCGCAGCCTCCGGCCCTCACCGTAGGCGATCCGTGCAAACCGCCTAAGCTCGTCCTATCGGCACTCGATGAGGAGGCAGCGGTGGGCGAGTTCGTGAACGTGGAAGTCGACGCAGGCATCGGCACCATCCGGTTGGAACGCCCGCCGATGAACGCGCTGAACGTCCAGGTCCAGGAGGAGCTGCGGGCCGCCGCCCAGGCCGTGACGACCGACGGCCGCATCGCCGCCGTCGTCGTCTACGGCGGACCCAAGGTCTTCGCGGCCGGTGCCGACATCAAGGAGATGGCGGACATGTCGTACGTGGACATGTCGGCTCGCGCCGGTGCGCTGAGCAGCGCCTTCGACGCCGTCGCCCGCATCCCGAAGCCGGTCGTCGCCGCGATCACCGGGTACGCCCTCGGCGGCGGGTGCGAGCTGGCCCTGGCCTGCGACTGGCGGGTCGTCGCCGACGACGCCAAGCTCGGCCAGCCCGAGATCAAGCTGGGCATCATCCCCGGCGCGGGCGGCACCCAGCGGCTGGCGCGCCTGGTCGGCCCGGCCAAGGCCAAGGACATCATCTTCTCCGGCCGCATGGTCGACGCCGAGGAGGCGCTGGAGATCGGGCTCGCCGACCGGGTGTGCGCCGCCGAAATGGTGTACGACCAGGCCAAGGCGCTGGTCGCCGGCTACGTGAACGGCCCCGCGCAGGCGCTGAAGGCGGCGAAGCTGGCCATCGACGGCGGCCTGGACCGCGACCTCGCGGCCGGGCTGGCCTGGGAGTCGCAGCTGTTCGCGGCGCTGTTCGCCACCGAGGACCGGCGCGAGGGCATGACCGCGTTCGTGGAGCGCCGCCAGCCGAAGTTCATCGGCCGCTGACCTCGCCGCGACCGGGCTCCCTACCCGGTGTCGGCCCGCACCGGCGCGCCGCCGGATCACCCGTGGCGCGCCGGGAGAGCACGTTCGCGAGTTTGTGAGTCCTCTTCATATTTTCTCGCGTGCTGGATAGGCTCCCGGCACACGAAGGGACACGGTCATGGCTGAGACCTCTGACATCGCTGTTTCCGGCCACGGTGGACAGCTCGCGCTGGCCGCGTTGCGGGCCGCGGGCGTACGTGAGCTGTTCACCCTCTCCGGGGGGCACGTCTTCCCGGTGTACGACGCGGCCCACCAGGACGGCTTCCCGCTCTACGACGTGCGGCACGAGCAGACCGCCGTGTTCGCCGCCGAGGCGGTCGCCAAGCTGCAGCGCCGCCCCGGCGTAGCGGTGCTCACCGCCGGTCCCGGCGTCACCAACGGCGTCTCCGGCCTGACCAGCGCCTTCTTCAACGCCGCGCCGGTGCTGGTGCTCGGCGGGCGCGCCCCGCAGTTCCGCTGGGGTTCCGGGTCGCTGCAGGAGATCGACCACCTGCCGATCGTCGCGCCGGTCACCAAACACGCCGCCACCGTCACGTCCACCGACGACATCACCGCGGCCGTCACCACCGCGCTGGAGCACGCGCTCACCCCGCACCGCGGTCCGTCGTTCCTGGATCTGCCGCTCGAGGTCGTCTTCAGCACCGGTGACGGCAAGGCCGTCGCGCCGCGGGTCGACGTCCTGGAGCCGGACCCGGACCTGGTCGAGCAGGCCGCCCGCCTCATCGCCGCCGCGCAGCGCCCCGTGATCATCGCCGGTTCCGACGTGTACGGCGGGAGCGCGACCGAGGCGCTGCGGGCCGCCGCCGAGGCGCTGACCGTGCCCGTCTTCGCCAACGGCATGGGCCGGGGCTCGCTGCCCCCGAGCCACCCGCTGGCCTTCGCCAAGTCCCGCCGCAAGGCCCTGGACGGGGCCGACGTGGTCGTCGTCGTGGGCACCCCGCTCGACTTCCGGCTCGGCTTCGGCGACTTCGGCGCGGCCCAGGTCGTCCACATCGTGGACGCGCCGAGCCAGCGCGCCGGGCACGTCACCGTCGCCGTCTCGCCCGCCGGTGACCTGCGCACGATCCTGACCGGCCTCGCGGCGTACGCGGGGGAGCGGGTGGATCACGAGGACTGGGTGGCCACGCTGCGGGACGCCGAGCAGGCCCAGGCCGCCAAGCACGAGCTGGAGATGCAGGCCGACACCGAGCTGATCAAACCGGCCCGGGTCTACGGCGAGCTGCGCAAGGTGCTGGCGGCCGACGCGGTCACCATCGGCGACGGCGGCGACTTCGTCTCGTACGCCGGGCGCTACCTGGAGCCGTCGGTCCCCGGCAGCTGGCTCGACCCCGGCCCGTACGGTTGCCTCGGCACCGGCATGGGCTACGCCATGGGCGCCCGCGTCACCTACCCCGACCGCCAGATCTGCGTCCTGATGGGCGACGGCGCGGCCGGCTTCTCCCTGATGGACGTCGAGTCCCTGGTCCGCCAGAAGCTCCCCGTCGTCATGGTCGTCGGCAACAACGGCATCTGGGGCCTGGAGAAGCACCCCATGCGCGCCATGTACGGCTACGACGTCGCCGCCGACCTCCAGCCCGGCCTGCGCTACGACGAGGTCGTCAAGGCCCTCGGCGGCGGCGGCGAGACCGTCGCCAAAGCCGCCGCCCTCCCCGCCGCCCTCTCCCGCGCCTTCTCCGCCGGCGTCCCCTACCTCGTCAACGTCATCACCGACCCCGACGACGCATACCCCCGCTCCGCCAACCTCGCCTAGCCCAAAGGAAGGGCACCTTCTACATCGCTCCGCGATGTAGAAGGTGCCCTTCCTGACGCCCGCCTGGCGCTGCCAGGGACGATGCGGGCGGGGGTCGGCAGGTTACCTGCGGAAGACGAGCCAGTCGACGTTGACGAAGTCGGCGGGCTGGCCGCTGGCGAGGAACACGGCCGCCGGACCGGGGAGGGCCGGGTGCCGACCCGTTCGTCGGGCCGGGCGGGTCCCGGTGCCAAGCGGCGGTGATCGCTGTTTCCGGTCATGATCTGCGTTCAGACCGCAGGTTCTGACCGGAGACAGCGATCTCACGCCCCAGGCGGCAGGCCGTCTGCGCACGCGTTAAGAAGGGCACCTTCCTCTACGCATAGCGATGTGAAGGTGCCCTTCCTTCGCTCCGGGCGGCGGCGCTGGCGGCGGCGACGGCGACGGCGTTGCGCGGGGGTCAGGTGGTGGCGGGTTCCGGGGTGGGCTCGGGGGCCGGGGTTGGGGCGGCCGTGGGGGTGCGGCCGGGGACGAGAGCCGCGCCGAGGGCCCAGGGGATCCAGACGACCTCGGTCAGCACGCGCAGCAGGGCGGGGGAGACCGGCAGCCAGGGGATCATGATCAACCCGTGGTCGATCGCGCCGAGCAGCGCGAAAGCGGCCACGATCAGCGTGGTCGTGCCCAGCTTGCGGGCGCGGGTGGTGCGCAGGGCCAGGCCGAGCAGGGCTAAGCCGGCGCCGTACAGGGCGAGGCCGATCGGGTGCAGGACGCTGCCCATCTCGACGGTGCCGAAGACGCCGACGGTCAGGCCGCCGACCGTCAGCAGCAGCCCGAGCAGCGCGCGCTTGGAGTCGCGCAGGCGGCGGTAGTAGAGGCCGATCGCCAGCAGGCCGAGCACGACCGCGCCGCCGAACGCCCACTTCACCTCGATGCGTTCCAGCCCGGAGGCGGCGTACTCGCCGTACCAGTCGCAGTCGGAGGGCAGGTGCTGCCGTCCGCCGTCGTAGCCGGCGCAGGCGTACATCTTCAGGGTGCCGGCGGGCTCACCGAAGTAGCGGTGCGAGCCGATGGCGGGCAGGTCGTCGTCGCCGCAGGCGGGCACGGTACGGATGTTCGTGGCGGACATGTCCGTCCAGCAGCTGCCGACGCCCTGCCCGTCCCACCAGAAGTTCAGCCCGTTCGGCTTGGCCTCGCCCTGCTCGCTGACCCCCATGACGTTGTCGAGGTAGCGGTTGTGGTGCGAGGTGTCGAACTGCTGGGCGAACTCGGTGTCGTTGCGCACGAAGCCGGGCACGAAGCTGGTCACGAAGCCGGAGTAGTCGTTGCCGTAGATGTGGTTGCCGCGCCAGATGTTGTAGTTGCCGCCGGGGTTGACCACGCCCGCGCCGACCGGCAGGCCGACCGCGGGGCAGACGACGCCCTGCTCGTACCCGCGTTCGGCGAAGGGCTTCTTGCAGGTGCCGTCGACGATGTGCCGGTAGTAGTCGGTGTTGTTGTTCGCGATGACGTTGTTCTCGAACTTCGAGTGGTTCTGCGGCATGCCCGGGTGGTCGGGGAAGGCGCTGTCGGTGGCGATGCCCGCGGTGTTCTCGGTGAAGACGCTGTCGTGCACCCAGACCGAGTCGCCGGCGGTGCCGGAGTAGCCGAGCGTGTTGTGGTGGCCGTAGCAGCGCTGGATCTCGACGGCGTAGCGCGGCACGTCGTGGCCCCGGTCCTTGTTGATGTTCGAGGCGGCGCCCGGGTAGAAGGCGGAGTCGCCGTTGCCGTAGCCCTCGCAGTCGGTGTAGAGGCCGTGGTCGACGGCGAAGGTGAGGAAGGCGTACTCGTCGTTCCAGCGGCCCATGGTCCGGTCGACCACGAAGCCGTCGGTCTCCATGATGTAGAAGGCGTTGAACTGCGCCCGCTGCGCGGACATGTTGCGGAAGTACACGCCGTCGGCGTTGTCGGCCCGGATCGCGTTGAGTTTCCTGTACTGCGCGTCGACGAGCACATCCTCCGGCTTCGCGCCGGTGCCTTCGAGCTGGAGGTTCTTCTTGCCCAGGATGGCCACGAGGTTGGCCAGGTGCGGGCAGGCGAGCTGTTGGTCCCAGGTGAGCACCGGGTAGCCGTAGATCCGGCCGCGTACCGCGCCGTTCTCCATGGCGGCGCACTCGGGGCTGGCCGGGGCGATGCTCGGCTCCTCCAGGTACACCCCGGGCAGGATCTTGATGTTCGTGCCGGGCAGGTGGGCGGCGTCCACGGCCTGCTGGATGTGGCGGTAGCCGTCCTTCTGGCACTGCGTCCACAGCTGCTCGTTCGCGGCCTTGAGCTCGGCCGGGTAGCCCGCGACGCGGGTGGCGAAGTCGGCCGGGTCGGTCTTGCAGACGAGCAGCGTGGGCCCGGTGGTGCGGTAGGTGGGCACGCTGCCGGTGCCGTCCAGCTCGCGGGTGGGCCGCTCCTCGTGGGCGGAGGCCGCGCCGGCCGGACCGAGTATGGCGATCGCCGCCACGGCGACGATGCCGAGCAGACGTGTGTATGCCTTCATGGCGGCGGAGCCTAGAGAAGGTTTCACGTTCTCGCCAGACCCCGCGACGCGACACGCTGCCGTTCATCTGTCCGGGTGGTGTGCCTGGTGCAAACATGAAAAGTTCTCTAAACTCCGCGCGACGGGAATCACACCTGGCCCTAGGGACCCCCCATGACCGAGCCGGCCACGCTCACCACGGCTGACCCCGCAACGCCCCCGCCCGCCCCGTTCGCCGAGCCGGAACGGCCGGTCACGGGCCGGTGGATCAGCCTGTTCGCGCTGGCGTGGCTGGGCATCTGGATGGCCCAGCTGACCCCGGTGCAACTGCTGCTGCCGATCCAGGTCGAGGCGCAGCTCAAGGCCGCGGACTGGGTGGACAACGTGGTGGCCTTCGGCGTGGTGTCGGGCATCGCGGGCGCGTTCGCGCTGATCGCGTACCCCCTGACCGGCGCCCTGTCGGACCGCACCGTTTCGCGCTTCGGCCGCCGCCGCCCCTGGATCGTCTTCGGCGCCCTGCTGTTCGCGGCCTCGCTGGTGGTGCTCGGCCGGCAGGACGGCATCGTCGGCATCGGCGTCTGGTGGACGCTGACCCTGGTCGGCTTCTGCGTGCTCACCGCGGCGCTCACCGCCACCATCTCCGACCAGGTTCCGGTCGGCCAGCGCGGCTACATCTCGGGCTGGATCTCGGCCCCGCAGGCGATCGGCACCATCCTCGGCATCGTGCTGGTCACCGAGCTGGCGCTGAGCCAGTTCATCGGCTACTCGCTGATGGCCGGGCTGCTCGTGCTGCTGGTGCTGCCGTTCGTGCTGGGCGCGCCCGACGAGGTGCTGCCGCGCGCGGCCCGCCCGCCGTTCAGCTTCCGTGACCTGGCTGCCGGGTTCTGGATCAGCCCGCGGCGTTACCCCGACTTCGGCTGGACGCTGCTGAGCCGCATCCTGGTCAACGTCGGCAACGCCCTGGGCACCACGCTGCTGCTCTACTTCCTGATGTACCACGTGAAGGTGGCGAAGGCCGAGGACGAGCTGCTCGTCCTCACGCTGATCTACATGCTGTTCGTGGTGCTGGCCGCGCTGTTCCTCGGCCGGCTGTCCGACCGTTTCGGACGGCGCAAGGTCTTCGTTCTCGTCTCGTCGGGTCTGCAGGGCGTCGCGGCGGTGCTGCTGGCGTTCTTTCCGAACCTGACCGTGGCCACCGTCGGCGCGGGACTGCTGGGCCTGGGCTACGGCTGCTTCCTGTCGGTGGACCAGGCGCTGGCCACCCAGGTGCTGCCGGACCCGGCGGCGCGCGGCAAGGACCTCGGCATCATGAACATCGCCACTGCGGTGCCGCAGGCGGTGGCCCCGCTGCTCGGCGCGTTCGTCGTGGCGCAGTGGGGCGGTTTCGGGACGCTGTACCTGGCGTCCGGGTTGATCTCGGTGCTCGGCGCGCTCGCCGTGCTGCCGGTGAAGGGAGTGCGCTGATGACGCTGGCGCTGCAGGTGTCGGCTCCGTCCACGGCCCGGCCGTGGGAGGACGCCGACGCGTACTGGTCGGCCATGAACGCGGCGACCGCGGCGCTGGATCCGGTGTTCGGCGCGGTGAACCTGGCCGCGCTGTCGTACAACGCGCACGACCTGGCCCGCCGCGCGAACGGTGTGCCGATCCGCGTCGCCAGCAAGTCGGTGCGCTGCCGGGGTGTGCTCGACGCGGTGCTGGCGATGCCGGGCTACGGCGGCGTGCTGGCGTACACGCTGGCCGAGGCGCTGTGGCTGGCCGAGACGATCGACGACGTGGTGGTCGGCTACCCGACCGCCGACCGTGCCGCCGTCGCGGCGCTGGCCGCCTCGTCCGAACTGGCCGCCCGGGTCACCATCATGATCGATTCGGTGGACCACCTGGACCTGGTGGACAGCGTGGTCGCCCCGAGCGCGCGGCCGGACATCCGGGTCGCCATCGAGCTGGACTCGTCGTACAAGTCGAAGCTGCTCGGGCACATCGGGGTGTGGCGCTCGCCGGTGCACCGGGCCGAGCAGGCCCGCGCGCTGGCCGAGGCCGTCGTGGCCCGGCGCGGCTTCCGGCTGGTCGGCATGATGGGGTACGAGGCCCAGGTCGCCGGGCTTGGCAACGCCCCCAAGGGCAGCCCGCTGCGGGGCGCGATGGTGCGCGCGTTGCAGCGCTTCTCGATGGCCGAACTGGTCGAGCGCCGCGCGGCGGCCGTCGCGGCCGTGTCCGAGCTGGCCCCGCTGGAGTTCGTCAACGGCGGCGGCACCGGCAGCCTGGAGGCCACCGGCGCGGACCGCTCGGTGACCGAGGTCGCCGCCGGTTCGGGGCTGTTCGGCCCGCACCTGTTCGACAACTACGCCCACTTCACCCCGGCTCCCGCCGCCGCGTTCGCGCTGCCGGTGGTGCGGCGCCCCGCCCCGGACCGGGTGACCCTGCTCGGCGGCGGCTGGATCGCCTCCGGGCCGCCCGGCCTGGACCGGCTCCCGCAGGTGGTCTGGCCCGCTGGGCTGAAGATGGTGCCTCGCGAGATGGCCGGGGAGGTGCAGACCCCGGTGGTGGGCGAGCCCGCGACCCGGCTGCGCCTGGGCGACCGGGTGTGGCTGCGGCACACCAAGGCGGGCGAGCTGTCCGAGCACGTCAACGAGCTTCACCTGATCGACGCGGACACGGTGGCCGGGGCCCTGCCCACGTACCGTGGTGAAGGAAAGGCATTTCTGTGAGCAGCGAGGAACGAGCTTGCGAGTCCCGCAGTCGCGAACTGGCGGTGGCACTGTGAGCAGCGAGGAACGAGCTTGCGAGTCCCGCAGTCGCGAACTGGCGGTGGCACTGTGAGCAGCGAGGAACGAGCTTGCGAGTCCCGCAGTCGC
>NZ_JBEZDT010000007.1:82411-160805 GCF_040648455.1 Catellatospora sp. NPDC049133 | reverse complement strand
CGCGAACTGGCGGTGGCACTGTGAGCAGCAGCACCGTGTGGCGGAACTGGAGCCGGATCGAGAGTGTGACCCCGGCGCGGGTGGCGTGCCCCGGCAGCCCCGACGAGGTGGTGCAGGCCATCGCCGCCGCGCGCGCCGACGGGCTGCGGGTCAAGCCGATCGGCGCGGGCCACAGCTTCACCGGCATCGCCGTCGCCCCGGGCGTGCAGCTCGACCTGCGTCACCTGCAGGGCGTGCTCGCCGTCGACGAGCAGCGCCACCGCGTGAAGCTCGCCGCGGGCACCCACCTCTACCGGCTGCCGGAGCTGCTCAGGCCGTACGGTCTGGCGCTGCAGAACATGGGCGACATCGACGCGCAGACCATTGCGGGCGCGACCTCGACCGGCACGCACGGCACCGGGCACGCGTTCGGCGGCCTGGCCACGCAGATCGTCGCGGTCACCCTGGCCACCGCCGACGGCGGCACCATGGAGATCTCCGAGAACAGCAACCCGGAGTTGCTCGACGCGGCCCGCCTCGGGCTGGGCGCGCTCGGGGTGCTGCTCGACATCACCGTGCAGTGCGTGCCCGCGTTCCAGCTCCAGGCGATCGAGAAGCCGGAGCCGCTGGCCGAGGTGCTGGCGCAGTGGGAGCAACGGGGGACGGGCGCGGACCACTTCGAGTTCTACTGGTTCCCGCACACGCGGACCGCGCTCACCAAGACGAACACCCGGCTGCCGATGGACGCCCCGCGCAAGCCGCTCGGCGGCTTCCAGCGCTGGCTGGACGACGACCTGATGTCCAACACCGTCTTCAACTGGGTCTGCAACGTCGGCAAAGCCGTGCCCGCGCTGACCCCGCCGATCAATCGGCTGGCCCAGCGGCTCACCAACAACCGGGAGTTCACCGACGTGTCCACGTCGGTCTTCACCACCAAGCGCGAGGTGCGCTTCCGGGAGATGGAGTACGCCCTGCCGCGCGAGGAGGTGCCGGACGTGCTGCGCGCGCTGGACCGCCTGATCAACCAGAACGGCTGGCGCATCTCGTTCCCGGTCGAGGTGCGGGTCGCCGCGCCCGACGACATCTGGCTGTCCACCGCGCACGGCCGCGAGACCGGATACGTGGCGATCCACCGGTTCTTCAAGGAGGACCCGCACACCTACTTCCGCCTCGCCGAGCAGATCTTCCGCGCGCACGGCGGCCGGCCGCACTGGGGCAAGATGCACTACCAGGACGCGAGCACGCTCGCCCCGACGTACCCCCGGTTCGGCGACTTCCTCGCGGTGCGCGACAAGCTCGACCCCGAGCGCGTCTTCGCCAACGACTATCTGGACCGGGTGCTGGGCGCGTGAGCGAGCGCAGCGAGCGAACCATGACGCCGGTCGACGCCGCCGACGAGCGAAGCGAGGAGAAGGCGTGATCGATCCGAGCATTCCCAAGGACTTCACGCTGGGCGTGGCCACCGCGGCGTACCAGATCGAGGGTGCCGTCACCGAGGGCGGGCGTGGGGTGTCGGTCTGGGACACCTTCTGCGCGCAGCCGGGCCGGGTGCTCGGCGGCGACACCGGGGCGGTCGCCTGCGACCACTACCACCGTTACGAGCAAGACCTTGATCTGGTACGCGAACTCGGCGCGGACGCGTACCGCTTCTCCATCGCGTGGCCGCGTATCCAGCCGGACGGCACCGGACCGGCCAACCCGGACGGTCTGGCGTTCTACGATCGGCTCGTCGACGCCATGCTGGCCCGTGGCATCGAGCCGGTGGCCACCCTGTTCCACTGGGACACCCCGCAGGCCCTGGAGGACGCGGGCGGTTGGCTGTCGCGCGACACCGCGGAGCGCTTCGGCGAGTACGCCGCCCTGATGGGGGCGCGCCTGGGCGACCGGGTCGGCAAGTGGATCACCGTCAACGAGCCGCACTCGGTGACCCTGGCCGGCTACGCCACAGGCGCGCACGCCCCAGGCCACGCCCTGCTGTTCGACGCCCTGCCCGCGGCGCACCACCAGCTACTCGGCCACGGACTGGCCGTGCAGGCGCTGCGCGCGGCGAACGTGGCCGGGCAGATCGGCATCACCAACGTGCACACCCCCGTGGTGCCCGCCTCGGACCGCCCCGAGGACCAGCTCGCCGCCGCCCTGTACGACCTCATCGCGAACCGGGTCTTCGAGGACCCGGTGCTGCTCGGCCGCTATCCGCAGGCCCCGGAGCCGTTCGCGGAGCTGTTCGGCGCGTTCGGCGACGTGCCGGCCGGGGACCTCAAGGTGATCAGCTCACCGCTGGACTTCTACGGCGTCAACTACTACTACCCGTCCCGGGTGGGCATGGCCGACCCGGACGCGGCCACCGACCACACGCCCGAGGGCGACTTCGCCCGGGTCGGCGAGCTGCCGTTCGCCTTCGCCGAGATCGAAGGCGTGCCGCGGACCGGGTTCGGCTGGCCGGTCAGCCCCGCCGGGCTCGGCGACACCCTCGACGAACTGTCCGAACGCTACGGTGACCGGCTGCCGCCGGTGTACATCACCGAGGGCGGGGCCAGCTTCCCCGACGAGGTCGCTCCGGACGGCTCGGTGCCCGACCCGCAGCGCGTCGACTACCTGCGCCAGCACCTCGCGGTGGCGCTGCGCCAGCGGGCGGACGGGCTCGACCTGCGCGGCTACTTCGTCTGGAGCCTGCTCGACAACTTCGAGTGGGCGGCCGGCTACAGCCAGCGCTTCGGGCTGGTGCACGTCGACTACCCGACGCAGCGGCGTACGCCCAAGGAGTCCTTCCGCTGGCTCGCGCGGAGGCTGCGCGAGCGCGGCTAGTCCTCGGACCTGTCCTGCTTGCGCAGCTCCTCCTCGCGGCGGCGCAGGTCCATCTCCCACTTGCTCAGCAGCTCGCGGTCGGCGGCCGCGGTCTCCCGCTGCTCCTTGGCGAGCTTGCGCAGGAACTCGGGGTCGTCGTCGGGGGCCAGGGCCCGGCCCGGCCGCTGGGACTCCGGGAAGCCGCTGCCCTGCCGCCACACCTTCGGGTCCGGCGTGCGCTCCTTGCCCACCACGAACCACGCGATCGCCCCGATCGGGGAGAACAGCAGGATGATGAGCACCCAGCCCCAGCGCGGCAGCGCGTTCAGGCGGTGCTCCTCGGCGGACAGGCAGCTGATCAGCGCGGCCACCGTCAGCACGATCTCGGCGAGGAAGATGAACATCCACAGGCGTCCCACGGCGTAGAGCGTAGACCTCACCAGAGGATGAGGAGTACCCCCAGGACGCCCGTCAGGGCACAGCAGACGGTGACCGCGGCCATCGTCCGGGCGACTCCTGCCGGATGCTGCCGCTCCATGGCCCGGATCCGCCGCTGCGCGACCAGCAGCAACGCCAGCCAACACAGCAGGCCCAAGGCCAGGGCCAGCGCGCCGACGTCGTCGAGTCCGCGCTCGAAGGCCAGCCGCACGAGCAGCAGCGCGCACGCGGTGGCCGACAGCACGGTGCGCCGCCAGGCCAGCCGAGTGCGTTCCGGCTGCGCGCCGTGGTCGACCGGCGGGTTCACGGCGACGCCTGTTCGGCGCAGGCCTGGCGCACTGGGCTCGGTGTGCTCATCGGGCGCGGTAGAGGTCGACGAACACCTCGACCAGCAGGGCCAGCGACCCCAGCGCGACCACGATCGCGAGCATGGCAGGGAATCGCGACGGCGGCAGCGGGCGGTTGTTGCGCATCGCGATCTCGCAGCGGATCCAGTGGTCGACGGCGCGCAGCGCGCAGCCGACGCCGAGCAGGATCAGCGCCACGCCGAGGATCTTCGTCATGTGCGGCACGGCCATCGGCGGCAGGAACTGGGCCACCACCAGCCCACCGCCGATCATGGCGAGGCCGGTGCGGATCCAGGCGAGGAAGGTGCGCTCGTTGGCCAGGGAGAAGCGGTAGTCGGGAGTCTGCCCTGTTTCGTGAACTTCGCGCGGATCAAACCAGTTGCGCACCCTAGCCAGCACCTTCCTAGTATCAAGGCGATGACTTCTGAACTTGATACCGACGCCCTGCTGAGGGCGTACGACGAGCAGCTGCGCACCGAGATCCCCGACCCCCTGCCCGCCGGCATGGTCGTCGAGTGGGACGGCCCGGTGGTCCGGATGAGTGGCCTCGACCGCGGCGGATTCGTCACCTATCGCGACGTCTCCCACCTGAGCGGCCCCGAACTCGACGCGCTCATCGCGCGCCAGCGTGATTACTTCGCCGCCCGCGGCGAGGAGGTCGAGTGGAAGCTGCGGGGCCACGACCTGCCCGCCGACCTGCCGGAGCGGCTGGTGGCGGCCGGGTTCCAGCCCGACGAGCTGGAGACTGTGATCATCGGGCTGGCCGAGCCGCTCGCGTCGCCCCCGGTGCTGCCGGAGGGCGTGACGCTGCGCGAGGTGACCTCGCGGGCCGACCTGGAGCGGATCGGGGCGATGGAGGAGGCGGTCTGGAAGGAGGACCGCAGCCACCTGGTCTTCGGGCTGGAGAAGGAGCTGGCCGCGGACCCGCGGGGGCTGACCATCGTGGTCGCCGAGGCCGGCGGCGAGGTGGTCTGCGCGGGCTGGATCCGGTACGAGAAGGGCACCGAGTTCGCCGGGCTGTGGGGCGGGTCGACGCTGGAGCAGTGGCGGGGGCGCGGCATCTACAAGGCGATGGTGGCGCACCGGGCGATCCGGGCGGTGGAGCGCGGGTTCAAGTACCTGCAGGTGGACGCGTCGGCGGACAGCCGGCCGATCCTGGAGCGGCTGGGCATGGTCGCGGTGACCACCACTACGCCGTACATCTGGCGGCCGTCCGCCGCCTGACGGCCTGTCCGCCGTGTGCTTTGCATTGACGTTGGCCTATCGCATCGACTTTCCGGCAGCACTCGGAGTCGATGTGATAGGCCAACGTCTATGGCGAAGTGGGCGGCGCGGCCGGCGGTCAGGTGTGGGCCGGGTGCCAGAGGTCGCGGATCGTGTCGCGGACGCAGTCGTCGCGTAGGCGGCCACAGGTGCACAGGTGTTCGTCGGGCTCAGGCTGCCGGTGGTGCTCCGCCTCGGGCGGCAGGCCCGGATCCGTGGTGGGGCGGCCCGGCAGGGGTGCGGTTTGCGTGGTCATGTCATGACACCTCCTGCTAGGCGTGACTCTACGGGATGGGCATCATGGCGGGGTGACGTCTGTCACTATTGGCGGCCGTCCTGGCGGGTAGGCGAGCAGGGGTCATAAATTACTCGTCAGTAACCTGCTTCGCGAATGGCTCGTCCCGGCGATCCGCCTGAAACGGCGGACCGCCGAGGACTCCCCACTCGCGCCGGGCCGGCAAAAGTGGCAACGTCCACAGCCGGTCTAGCTTGACCCGTGACGTGTCAGGAGACAGGCTCGCGGCGAGGGCATGAACGTCCGTTCAACTCAGGAGGGTCGTCAGAGCGCGATGAAGATCGTCGTACTTGTCAAGCAGGTGCCGGATTCCGGCGCCGAGCGCAATCTGCGCGCGGACGACAACACCGTCGACCGTGCCTCGGCCAACAACGTCATCAACGAGATGGACGAGTACGCCATCGAGGAGGCGCTGCGGCTGCAGGAGGCGCACGGCGGTGAGGTGACCGTGCTGACCATGGGGCCGGACCGGGCCACCGAGTCGATCCGCAAGGCGCTGTCCATGGGCCCCGACGCGGCCGTGCACGTGCTCGACGACGCCCTCGCCGGCACCGACGCGCTGGGCACCAGCAAGGTGCTCGCCGCCGCGATCAGCGAGCTGGCCCCCGACCTGGTCATCTCGGGTGCGGAGTCGACCGACGCCCGCGGCCAGGTCATGCCGCACATGCTGGCCGAGCGGCTGGGCTTCGCGGCGCTGACCGGCGCGCGCAAGCTCACCGTCGAGGGCTCGCGGCTGACCGTCGAGCGCCAGACCGAGGAGGGGTACGAGGTCGTCACGGCCGCCACCCCCGCGATCGTGAGCGTGTGGGACACCATCAACGAGCCGCGTTATCCGTCCTTCAAGGGCATCATGGCCGCCAAGAAGAAGCCGGTGGCCACCAAGTCGCTGGCCGACCTCGGCGTCGCCGCGGACCAGGTGGGCTGGGCGGGCGCCGCCACCACCGTGCTGTCGCACAGCAAGCGCCCGGCGCGCAGCGCCGGCCAGAAGGTCGCCGACTCCGGTGAGGGCGGCGTCGCGCTGGTCGATTTCCTGTCCTCCGAGAAGTTCGTCTGAGAGGCGCCGACAATGGCTGAGGTTCTGGTAGTCGTCGAGTCCTCCGGCGGCACGGTCAAGAAGGTCACGCTGGAGATGCTGACCCTGGCGCGCTCGCTCGGCGAGCCCGCCGCGGTGGTGCTGGGCGCCCCCGGCACGGCCGCCCCGCTCGTCGACAAGCTCGGCGAGTACGGCGCGACGAAGGTCTACGCGGCCGAGAGCGCCGAGATCGACGAGCACCTGGTCGCCCCCAAGGCCACCGCGCTCGCGCAGCTGGTCAAGGCCGTCTCCCCGGCGGCCGTGCTGATCGGCTCCACCCAGGAGGGCAAGGAGATCGCGGGCCGGCTCGCGGTCAAGCTGGACAACGGCGTGCTCACCGACGTGGTCGAGCTGGCCGCAGACGGCACCGCCACCCAGGTCGCCTTCGCTGGCTCGACCATCGTCAAGTCCAAGGTCACCAAGGGCCTGCCGCTGGTCACCGTACGGCCGAACTCGCTCACGCCCAGCCCCGCCGCGGCCTCGCCGTCGGTGGAGCAGGTCGAGGTGGCGCTGGCCGACTCCGACAAGCTGGCCGTGGTCAGCAAGCGCGTCGCCGAGGCCAAGGGCGCCCGCCCGGAGCTGACCGAGGCGTCGATCGTCGTCTCCGGTGGCCGCGGTGTCGCGTCGGCGGAGAACTTCAAGATCATCGAGGAGCTGGCCGACCTGCTCGGCGCGGCCGTCGGCGCGTCGCGCGCGGCGACCGACTCCGGCTTCTACCCGCACGCGTACCAGGTCGGGCAGACCGGCAAGACCGTGTCGCCGCAGCTCTACATCGCGGTCGGCATCTCTGGCGCGATCCAGCACCGGGCCGGCATGCAGACCTCGAAGACCATCGTCGCGGTGAACAAGGACACCGAGGCGCCGATCTTCGAGCTGGCCGACTTCGGCGTCGTGGGTGACCTCAACCAGGTCGTGCCGCAGGCGTCCGAGGAGATCCGCAAGCGCCGCTGACGGCGTACGCAAACATCGAAGGGCCCCGCGGTCACCGGCCGCCGGGCCCTTCGCCGTGTCATGGCTGGTGACAGGGTCGTAGGGCCGTCGCGGCCGCCGGTCGGGGGTGACCGGCGGGCCATGCCCGGCACACTCCTGGGATACGGGTAAGCACCCTTACGGCTAGGCTTGGCGGCGAGATGGCCTACCTTGATCATGCGGCGACCACGCCGATGCTGCCTGAGGCGCTGGACGCCTACGTCGCGACCGCGCGTGAGGTCGGCAACGCCTCGTCGTTGCACGGCCCGGGCCGCGCTGCCCGCCGCCTGGTCGAGGAGTCGCGTGAGCGCATCGCGGCGGTGCTGGGCGCGCGTCCGTCCGAAGTGATCTTCACGGGCGGCGGCACCGAGAGTGACAACCTCGCCGTCAAGGGCGTCTACTGGGCCCGCCGCCCGCAGGGGCGCACCAAGGTCCTGACCGGCGCCGTCGAGCACCACGCGGTGCTGGACGCGGTGCACTGGCTGGGCGAGCACGAGGGCGCCGACGTGGTCTCGCTGCCGGTCGACCAGCAGGGCCGGGTGCGGCCGGAGGTGCTGGCCGAGGCCCTGGACGACAAGGTCGCGCTGATCACCGTCATGTGGGCCAACAACGAGGTCGGGACCGTGCAGCCGATCGCCGAACTGGCCGCGCTCGCGGCAGCGCACGGTGTGCCGCTGCACACCGACGCGGTGCAGGCCGTCGGCCAGGTGCCGGTGGACTACGCCGCGAGCGGCGTCGCCGCGCTCACCCTCACCGGGCACAAGCTGGGCGGCCCGCTCGGCGTCGGCGCGCTGGTGCTGGGCCGCGACGTCGCCTGCACCCCGCTGCTGCACGGCGGTGGCCAGGAGCGCGACGTGCGCTCCGGCACGCTGGACGTGCCCGGCATCGTCTCCTTCGCCTGCGCCGTCGAGCACGCCGTCAAGCACCAGGAGCAGCACGCGCAACGGCTCGCCGCGCTGCGAGACGAGCTGATCGAGCGAGTGCGTGCCGTCGTCCCCGACGCGATCCTCAACGGCGCCCCGGCCGACGAGCCCGGTGCCCGGCTGCCCGGCAACGCGCACTTCAGCTTCCCCGGCTGCGAGGGCGACGCTCTCCTGCTGCTGCTCGACGCCCAGGACATCGCCGTCTCCACCGGCTCGGCCTGCTCCGCCGGCGTCGCCCAGCCCTCGCACGTGCTTCTCCAGATGGGCGCCGACCCCCTCTCCGCCCGCTCCTCCCTGCGCTTCACCCTCGGCCACACCACCACCCGCGCCGACCTCGACGCCCTCATCACGGCCCTCCCCGCAGCCGTCGACCGCGCCCGCCGCGCCGGCATGTCCCGCTGACCCACCGCTTTCTCCGCGTTGATCATGAACTTATGGCACGGCTCGACGGCGAGTCTGTGCCACAACTTCATGATCATCTCGTCGGGGTGCGGCTTCGGTCGCGGTGTGTGCGCGTTCCGTACCGGATGATCATGAGGTTGTGGCGGCGACACACCGCTGACCCGTGCCATAAGTTCATGATCAACGCGGTGGGGTGGGGTGGCGGGTAGGCTGTCGGGGTGCGTGTGCTGGCGGCTATGTCTGGTGGGGTGGATTCGGCGGTGGCGGCTGCTCGGGCCGTGGCGGCCGGGCACGATGTCACCGGGGTGCACCTGGCGCTGTCGAAGAACGCGGCGACACATCGGACCGGGGCGCGGGGGTGCTGCACCAAGGAGGACGCGCACGACGCGCGGCGGGCGGCGGACGTGCTCGGGATCCCCTTCTACGTGTGGGACATGGCCGAGCGTTTCCATGAGGACGTGATCGAGGACTTCGTCGCGGAGTACGCGGCGGGCCGCACTCCGAATCCGTGCCTGCGCTGCAACGAGAAGATCAAGTTCGCGGCGGTGCTGGACCGGGCGCTGGCCCTGGGCTTCGACGCGGTGGTCACCGGCCACCACGCGCGGCTGGGCGCCGACGGCCTGCTGCGCCGCAGCGTCGACCTCGCCAAGGATCAGTCGTACGTGCTGGCGGTGCTCAACCGGGAGCAGCTCGACCACTCGATGTTCCCGCTCGGCGACTCGACCAAGGAGCAGGTGCGCGCCGAGGCGCACGCCCGTGGCCTGGCCGTGGCCGACAAGCCCGACTCGCACGACATCTGCTTCATCGCCGACGGCGACACGCAGGGCTTCCTGCGCAAGCACCTGGGCAGCGAGCCGGGCGACATCGTCGACGCCGGCACCGGCGAGGTGCTGGGCAAGCACGACGGCGCGTTCGCGTACACGGTCGGCCAGCGCAAGGGGCTGGCACTGGGCCGGCCCGCGCCGGACGGCCGCCCGCGCTACGTGTTGTCGATCACGCCGGTCACCAACACGGTCACCGTCGGCCCCGCCGAGGCGCTGGAGGTCTCGCAGGTCGACGGCGCGCGTACGGTCTGGATCGCGGGCGAGGCGCCGGTCGGCCCGATCGAGTGCGAGGTGCAGTTGCGGGCGCACGGCCGCCCCGCGCCTGCCGTCGTGGAACTCGACGGCGCGGCGATGAGCGTGCGGCTGCGCCGCCCTGAGCGCGGCATCGCGGCAGGTCAGGCCGTCGTGGCCTACCGGCCGGACCCGGCCGGTGACATCGTGCTCGGCAGCGCCACCATCACCACCGCCGCATGAGCGGGCGCGGCCGAGCCGCATCGCGCGGCCACCATGGCACCGTTCGCGCCAGTGACCCGGCGACGCCGCGGCACGGCGACCGGCGTGGCACCACGGCGCGCACCGCTGTCCGTTCCCGCACCGCGAGGTGCCACCCGCAAGGCGAGCAGAACGAGGCCCCAGCATGAGCACGCCGGACGAGATCACGGACAAGCCTGCCGAGCCGCTGTGGCCCGCCGGATCGGCGACGGGCATCGGATCGCTGCCGGGCGCCGACATCGCCGAGGCGGTCAAGTTCACTCTCGGCGAGCTGCCGGACCTGCCGTACCTGCCGGAGCTGCCCGCACGCGGCCCCGGCGCGGACATGATCGGGCGGAGCGCCGGGCTGCTGGTCGAGCTGCCGGTGGAGATCTACGCGGGCCGGTGGCGGGTCGCGGCGAGTCCGGGCCGCGAGCTTCGCCGGGCGTACGACCTGCGTGAGCGCGACCTGGACCAGCTCACCGAGCAGGCCGACGGGTTCACCGGGACGCTGAAGGTGCAGTCGGCGGGGCCGTGGACGCTGGCGGCCAACATCGAGCTGGCCCTGGGTGAGGCGCTCGTCTCCGACCACGGCGCCGCCCGTGACCTGGCGGAATCGCTCGCCGAGGGGCTCAAGGCACACGTCGCCGACGTTCAGCGGCGGGTGCCGGGTGCGCGGGTGCTGCTCCAGCTCGACGAGCCGTCGCTGCCCGCGGTGCTGGCCGGGCGGGTGCGCACCGCCAGCACTCTGCACACGTACCGCTCGGTGGCTCCGTCGACCGTCCGGGACACGCTCGCCTCGGTGATCGGCGCGGCCGGGGTGCCGGTGGTCGTGCACTGCTGCGCGCCGGACACGCCGCTGGCGCTGCTGCGGGAGGCCGGGGCGGCCGCGCTCGCACTGGACCTGGACCTGGTCGGCACGGGCGCGGAGAAGCTCGACGCGGTGGGCGAGCTGATCGACGCCGGGCTCGGCCTGTTCGCGGGCGTGGCGCGCACGACGCCCCCGGGCAACGGCACGAGCCCGAACGGCGCGGCGCTCGCCGAGCGGGTCAGGCGGCTGTGGCGGGATCTCGGTTTCGCCGACGAGCTGATGGCGCGGCGGGTGGTGGTGACGCCGTCGTGCGGTCTGGCCCGGGCGACACCCGCCTACGCCCAGGCAGTGCTGAAGGCCTGCCGCGAAGCCGGTAGGCGACTGGTCGAGCAGTGACGGCGCAATGCCCGCGGCGCCGGACCGGCCACCAGGGGCGGTAGCCGTCACGCAGCGCTGACTGCCTGCGCCGCCGCCGTCGGGGGACGACCAGGTCAGGCCGTCTCCGCGGGGACGCGGTGCCGTAGCAGGCCGAAGACGCGGGTGAGCGCGGCGGGGTCGCCGCTGGTCGTGAGCGCGCCGGACGCGACGGCCTCGGCGGGGTCGAGTGTGCCCCGGGTCAGCGCGTCGAAGGTGGTCAGGTCGCAGGTCACAACGAGGTCGGCGGGGACCGGGGCGGGGCCGGATCTGGTGTGCACGCCGCCGTCGGCGCGAACGTGGAAGACCTCGTCGCCCACGTGGAACTGGTAGGTCGCGGGCGGTCCGGCGGCAACTTCCGGGGGGCAGTGCTCGGCCAGGTAGAGCGCGATCAGTTCGGCCCGCGCGGTGCCCGGGTCGACCTCGTCGTCGAGCGGCAGCTCCGAACCCCAGGTGGCGAGCTCGATCAGCAGCGGGCGCAGCCGCTCGCCGTACGCGGTCAGCTCGTAGGCGCGCACGTCCGGGGCGGCCGGCAGTGCGCGGCGGACCACGACGCCGCTGCGCTCCAGCAGCTGGAGCCGTTCGGCCAGGCGGTTGGTGCCCATCGCGGGCAGCTGGGTCAGGAGTTCCTTGAACCGCCTCGGGCCGAGCAGCAGCTCGCGCACGATGAGAAGGGTCCACCGCTCGCCGAGCACGTCGAGCGAGCGCGCGATCGGGCACACCTGGCCGTACATCCGCTTGGACATGATTCGAGCATACCTATCGCATGGCTGGAGCTATATGATTCGTATCTCAAGGTAATCGCTATATGTTTCGTATAGTGTCGTTGGTGAAGCCCGACCCACCAGGAGGCGAACATGAAGATCAATGGTTCCGTGGCCCTCGTGACCGGCGCCAACCGCGGCCTCGGCAAGGCGTTCACCGAGGCGCTGCTCGCCCGCGGCGCGGCGAAGGTGTACGCCACCGCCCGCGACGCGGCGTCGATCACCGACCCGCGGGTCGTCCCGCTCCAGCTCGACGTCACCGACCCCGCCTCGGTGGCGGCGGCCGCCAAGCAGGCCGGCGACGTGCAGCTCCTGATCAACAACGCGGGCATCGCGACCGGCGCGGGCATCCTCGACAGCGACGAGGAGCTGCGCCGGGAGATGGAGACCAACTACTACGGCCCGGTACGCATGTCCCGCGAGTTCGCACCGATCCTCGCCGCCAACGGCGGCGGCGCGGTCGTCAACGTGCTCTCCGCGCTGTCCTGGCTGGCGCTGCCGAACACCGCGGGCTACTCGGCGTCGAAGTCCGCCGCCTGGGCCGCGACCAACGCGCTGCGGCTGGCGCTGCACGGGCAGGGCACCCTGGTGACCGGGGTGCACATCGGCTACATCGACACCGACATGGCGGCGCACGTCGACGGCCCGAAGATCGCGGCCGCGGACGTCGTGGCGCAGGTCCTCGACGGGGTCGAGGCCGGCCAGCCCGAGGTGCTCGCCGACGACGTGGCCCGGCAGGTCAAGTCCGGCCTGTCCGGTGACCTGCGGCAGCTGTACCCGGCGGTCGCCTGAGGCTCGACGTCCGGGCGGCCCCGTGCCGGGCCGCCCGGCCAGTCCGGTTCATCTGACTTGCCGGGCGGTCGTGTGTGTCTTGAACGCCCTTTCGCCCAGGTGCCAGGCAAATCGGCTGATCAACCGCGGCCGGTGCCGGCCGACCGGTCCGCGGGTGGCGCGGGGGTGGCAGGATGCCCCGGGTGACGGTGATCGACGCGGCCAGCGGGTCGCTCTTCGGGCTGGCGTACGGCGACGCGCTGGGCAAGCCGACCGAGTTCCGCAAGTACGCCCAGATCGTGGCGGAGCACGGGCCGGGCGGGCCGCGTGAGCTGCCCGAACCCGCGCTCGTCACGGACGACACGCAGATGGCGCTCGCGGTCGCGTGGGCGCTGCGCGACGCCGCCGAGCCGACCGCGGCGGAACTCGAACCTCTGCTGCGCGAGCGTTTCCTGGCCTGGGCGAAGAGCCCGGAGAACAACCGTGCTCCCGGTATGACCTGCCTGAACGCCTGTGCGAACCTGTCGGCGGGGCTGCGCTGGCAGGAGGCGACCGTGGCCGGTTCGAAGGGCTGCGGGGCCAACATGCGGGTCACCCCGGTCGGCCTGATCGCCGGATACGACCTGGACACCCTGGCCGGGGTCGCGCAGTTGCAGGCGGGGCTGACCCACGGGCACCCGACCGGGCTGGCCGCGGCCGAGTTGACCGCGCTGGCGGTGCGGCTGCTGCGCGACGGCCTCGACCTGGCTGACGTGCCCGGCGCGCTGCGGGACCGCTGCGCCGACCAGCGCACCGTGTACCGCGAGGACTGGCTCGGCGACCTGTGGCAGCGGCCGGGGGTGCTGACGCCCGGGGAGTTCATGGCGCGCGGCTGGGACGAGTGCGCCGACGCGCTGGACGTGCTGCTCGCGGCGCTGGCCGGGCCGGACTCCGGCGGTGACGTGTGCCGGGAGACCGGCGAGGGCTGGATCGCCGAGGAGGCGCTGGCCACGGCGCTGCTCGCGGCCCTGCGGCACGCCGACGACCCGGTCGCCGCGCTCGGCCGGGCAGCCGCGACCAGCGGCGACTCCGACTCGATCGCCTGCCTGGCGGGCGCGTTCCACGGCGCGGCGGCGGGCACGGCGATCTGGCCGACGGCCTGGGCCGAGCGCATCGAGTACGCCGACCAGCTCGCCGCCCTCGGCGCGGCCTGGGACTGAGCGCGACCCGCGACCGGCGCGTCGCCAAGCCCGCCACCGGGACGACGGCCGTGCCGCGGCGCATCGCCATGATCTGTTTCTGTGGACGCCCGGTGCTGCTGGGGCGGCGTCCAGCGTCCAAGAAAAGAGATCTTGGCTGGTCCGCAGGGCGGGGTCCGCGGTGTCGGGGGCGGCGGATACCGTGCACGGGTGACCAGTGAGGTAACCGACAAGGTCCGGACGCGGTACGCCGAGCTCGTGGCCAAGATCAATGACGCGCAGCACCGCTACTACGTCGACGACGCGCCGACGCTGTCCGACGCGGCCTACGACGAGCTCATGCACGAGCTGGAGGCGCTGGAGCTGGAGCACCCCGAGCTGGTCTCGCAGGACTCGCCGACGCAGCGGGTCGGGGCGGGGGAGTGGCTCGGCTTCGCCAGCGTCGACCACGCCGAGCGCATGCTCAGCCTCGACAACGCGTTCAACGACGACCAGCTCGCCGCCTGGGCGGCCCGGGTCGAGAAGGACGCGGGCGCGCCGGTGCGCTACCTGTGCGAGCTGAAGATCGACGGCCTCGCGGTCAATCTCACCTACGAGAAGGGCCGGCTGACCCGGGGCGCGACCCGCGGCGACGGGCGCACCGGCGAGGACGTCACCGCCAACGTGCGCCGCATCGCGGGCATCCCGCACAAGCTGGCCGGTGACAACCCGCCCGACCTGGTCGAGGTCCGCGGCGAGATCTACTTCCCGGCGCAGGCCTTCGCCGACCTCAACGCGGCCCAGCTCGCGGCGGGCGAGCGCACCTACGTGAACCCGCGCAACGCCGCCTCCGGCTCGCTGCGGCAGAAGGACCCGGCGATCACCGCCAAGCGCGCCCTGCACCTGATCGTGCACGGCATCGGCGCCCGCACCGGCTTCGAACCGACCAGCCAGTCCGACGCGTACGCGCAGCTCAAGGCGTGGGGCCTGCCGACCAGCGAGCGCTGGCGGGTGGTCGACACGCTGGACGAGGTGAAGGCGTACATCGCCGACTACGCCGCACACCGGCACGACCTCGAACACGACATCGACGGCGTGGTGGTCAAGGTCGACGACGTCGCCGAGCAGACCAAGCTCGGGGCGACCAGCCGCGCGCCGCGCTGGGCGATCGCGTTCAAGTACCCGCCGGAGGAGGTCAACACGAAGCTGCTCGGCATCGAGGTGAACGTCGGCCGCACCGGCCGGGTCACGCCGTACGCGGTGCTGGAGCCGGTGTTCGTCGGCGGCGTGACCGTCGCCAGCGCGACTTTGCACAACCAGCAGGAGGTGGCGCGCAAGGGCGTGCTGATCGGCGACACCGTGGTGATCCGCCGCGCCGGTGACGTGATCCCGGAGGTGGTGGGCCCGGTCGAGGCGCTGCGCGACGGCAGCGAGCACGCCTGGACCATGCCGTCGACCTGCCCGTCCTGCGGCACCAAGCTGGCCCCGGCCAAGGAGGCCGACGTCGATCTGCGCTGCCCGAACACGCGCTACTGCAAGGCGCAGCTGTCCGAGCGCATCATCTACATCGGCGGCCGGGACGGCTTCGACATCGAGGGCATGGGCGAGAAGGCCGCCCTGGCGCTGGTCAACGACGGGGTGCTGGCCGACGAGGGCGACCTGTTCAGCCTCGACGAGGCGCGGCTGGCGAAGTCGGCGTTCTTCCTGAAGAAGGACGGCACGCTGTCCACGAACGCCGGCAAGCTGCTGGCCAACCTGGAACTGGCCAAGACCAAGGAGCTGTTCCGGGTGCTGACCTCGCTGTCCATCCGGCACACCGGCCCGACCGCCGCCCGCGCGCTGGCCAACCACTTCAACTCCCTCGACGCGATCGCGACCGCGTCGCTGGAGCAGATGTCGGTGGTCGAGGACGTCGGCGGCACCATCGCCGAGGCGGTCCGCGAGTGGTTCGCCGAGAACTGGCACCGCGAGGTGGTCGAGAAGTGGCGCGCCGCGGGCGTGCTCCTGGAGCAGGAGCCGGTCGCCGACACCGGGCCCAAGCCGCTGGACGGGCTGACCGTCGTGGTCACCGGCACCCTGGAGAACCACACCCGCGACGGGGCCGCCGACGCGCTGACCGCGCTCGGGGCGAAGGTGGCCGGTTCGGTGTCGAAGAAGACCAGCTTCGTGGTCGTCGGCGAGAACGCCGGGTCCAAGCTGGACAAGGCCCGCTCGCTGGGCGTGCCGACCCTCGATGAGGCGGGCTTCGCGGTGCTGCTGGAGCAGGGCCCGGAGGCGGCGAAGGCGTACGCGGACGCGAACCGCGAAAACGAGTAGACAGCCGGTCTAGCGTCGGCGGCGATGACCACTGAGACTGATCTCGAAATCCGCTCGCTGCGGGCGGGTGAGGAGCAGCTGTTCCTCGCCTACCCGCACGAGCCCGTGCCCGGTGTGGGTGTGGAGTCCCGCCGAGCCTGGACCGACCTGCTCGCGAACGGGCAGTACCGTCCCGAGTGGAGCTGGGTGGCGCGCCGTGCCGGGCGCACCGTCGCCCGCTGTGCCTTCTGGGGCTTCCCGGAGTCGGCGTCCCCGTTCAGCCTCGACTGGCTGGAACCGGGCAGCGAGCCCGACCGCCGGGAGATCGGCACGCTGCTGCTCGCGACGGCGCTGCGCGAGATGCGCACGGCCGAGGGCGCACGGCCCGAGTACCACCTGTTCCTGCCGCCGGGCTGGCGGGACGGCGACGTCGTGCGGGAGGCCGCCGAGGACCGGCTGGCCGTCGCGACCGCCGCCGGTTACCAGCCGTTCGTCGAGCGGTTCAACTACACCTGGACTCCCGCGGACGGGCTGCCGGCGCGGTCGACGCGGCTGACCTTCCGCGAGGTCGGCGACGAGCAGGTGCTGGCGATCTGCCGGGCCTCGATCGAGGGCACGCTCGACGGGTACAGCGCCCGGGACGCCGCCCGGCACGGGCCGGACGAGGCCGCCCGCATCATGGTCGCCGACCTGGCCGGGCTGCCCGCGCCGCGCGAGTGGTGGCGGGCCGCGTACACCGCCGAGGGCGAGCTGGTCGGCCTGGTCGTGCCGTCCCGCAACCCCGCCCGCGCGGTGATCGGTTTCGTCGCCGTGGTGCCGGCGCAGCGCGGGCACGGATACGCCGACGACCTGCTGGCCGAGGCGACAGCGCTGCTTGCCGAGCAGGGCGCCGAGGAGATCGGGGCGGACACCGACCTGGGCAACCGGCCGATGGCCGCGGCGTTCGCCCGGGCCGGTTACCGCGACACCGCCATCCGCGTGGTGCTGCAGTAGCGACAGAGAGATATATACGCAAGGTCGTATGGGTCTTACGTGGAGTGACGGAGGAAAGGGTCAAACAATCACATCTTCGTCACACGCGAACGCGCAGAGTGGTCTGGGGCGTTTTCGGGCTTAGAGTGAAGTGACCAGCCGCGATCGGCGGGCGGCGCGGTCGCGCGTCAATCGGCCTCGGGAAGGTGTCCATGGCGGCCACACCCCAAGCACTGCAGGCACATCGCAATCGCGTGCCCGCGGAGCGACGGCGGAATTTCGGTGTGTACGTCATCGCCGTCACTGTGGCCGCTGCTGCCATCACTCTGCGTGACATTGTCGAGCTGCCGGGTGTGCTCGAACATGTCACCCTCGGCTTCTGGCTGCTGGCCGGGCTCGCCGTGGCGGGCGACGCGCTGCCGGTCACGCTGCCGGGCCGGTGGAACACGTCGGCCATCTACCCGTCGATCTGCTTCACGTTCGCCATAATGATCGACTCCGGTCTCGCCGCCGCGGTGGTGGTGCAAGGGCTCGCGGTGGCGGTGGCGTCGCTGCGGCTGCGGCACGCGCTGTGGCGGGCCGTGTTCAACCTCGGCCAGTACGCGCTGGCCTTCGGGTTCGCGTACGCGGTGCTGCGCCTGCTCAGCGGCGACGCCCCACCGGGGCTGCTCGCGCTGGCCGTCTCGGCGGCCACCTGGTTCGCGGTGAAGTACCTGACCACGGCGACCGCGATCTGGCTGCGTGACGGCGGCGCGCTGCTGCCGATCATCATGGGCCCGTTGGCCAACGAGGCGCTGAGCACCGGCGCGCTGCTCATGCTGGGCCCGGTCATCGCCGCGCAGACCGAGGTCGCCCCCGAACTGGTGCTGGCGCTGATCCTGCCGCTGCTGGCGGTGCGGCGGCTGTCCATCATCACCGCCGAGCAGCGGCACCTGGCCAACATCGACACCCTGACCGGGCTGGCCAACCGCAAGGCGCTGATCGGCGAGGTGTCCGCGGCGGTGGCCGGCCACGCGCAGCGCGCCGTGCAGGGCGATCCGCGCAGCCGGTTCGGCCTGCTGCTGCTGGACCTGGACCGGTTCAAACACGTCAACGACTCGCTCGGGCACGAGGTGGGGGACCGGCTGCTGATCGCGGTCGGCGACCGGCTGGACCGGCTGGTGCGCCCCGGCGACCTGGTCGCGCGGCTGGGCGGGGACGAGTTCGCCGTGGTGGCGAAGCGCCTCGACAGTCCTGAGCAGGCACGCGAGCTGGCCGAGCAGATCGAGCAGGCGCTGTCGGCCCCGGTCGTGCTGGACGGGCTGCCGCTGGACGTCGGCGCCTCCATCGGCATCGCCGTCTACCCCGACCACGGCACCAACTTCGCCACCCTGCTGCGCCACGCCGACGTCGCCATGTACACCGCCAAGCACGACGGCGACGCCGTCGCCGTCTACAACCCCGACGCCGACCAGAACTCCCCGCAGCGGCTCAGCCTGCTCGCCGACCTGCGCACCATGCTCGGCCAGCCGGACCGGGGCGGGCTGCGGCTGTTCTACCAGCCCCAGGTGGAGATCACGACCGGCGAGGTGGTCGCCGTCGAGGCGCTGCTGCGCTGGCAGCATCCGACCCGCGGCCCGGTCAGCCCCGACGAGCTGATCCGGGTGGCCGAGCCCAGCTCCGTGATGCGCCTGCTGACGCGGTGGGTGATCGAGGAGGCGGTGACCCAGCTCGCCAAGTGGACCGCGTCAGGTCTCCAGGTGCGCATGGCGGTCAACGTCAGCGTGCGTGACCTGCACACCGGCGCGATCGTCGAGCAGATCGAGGAGTTGCTGCAGCGCTACGGCGTGGAGCCGTACCGGCTGCAGCTGGAGATCACCGAGAGCGCGCTGATGGCCGACCCGCACCGGGTGCTGGCCACGCTGACCCGGCTGCAGTTGCTCGGTGTCGGCATCGCCCTGGACGACTTCGGCACCGGCTACTCGTCGTTGCAGCACCTGCGGCGGCTGCCGCTGTCCGAGGTGAAGATCGACCGCTCGTTCGTGATGGCCATGGCCGACGACCCGGACGACCTGGTGATCGTGCGGTCCATCATCGAGCTGGCCGGAGCGCTCGGGCTGCGCGTGGTCGCCGAGGGCGTCGAGGACGAGCGGGCCTGGCGGCTGCTGCAGTCCGCGGGGTGCGAGGTCGCCCAGGGCTGGTTCTACGCCCGGCCGCTGCCGCCCGACGAGCTCGCCGACTGGCTCGCCCGCACCACCCTGCCCGCCCGCAGCGCCTGATCGGGTGCGCCCCCGCTCGGGGCGAGGCGGCGGGGGCAGGTGGTTCGCGGGCTTCGGCTACATCTTTTTTGATGTGGCCACATCAAAAAAGATGTAGCCGCGCGGTGAGGGGCTGTCTTCCGGAGCCCTCCCGGCGGGCGCGCGGTTCGCTGGGCCAGGGGCGCTGCGAAACGCGCCACCGGTGACAAATAGACTCGCTACGGGCGCGGAGCGTGTGCCACCCTTCGCGCTGTCCGAGTTCGCCGCTACGTCTAGGGGGCAGTCATGGCCGCCATCTCCCGCGAAGAGGTCGCGCATCTCGCGCGCCTGTCGCGGCTCGCCGTCACCGAACAGGAGCTGGACCGCTTCGCCGGTCAGTTGGACGTGATCCTGCAGTCGGTGGCGCGGGTCGGTGAGGTCGCCGCGGACGACATCCCGCCGACGTCGCACTCGGTGCCGCTGGTCAACGTGCTGCGCGAGGACGTGGTCGTGCCCGGCCTGACCCGCGAGGAGGCGCTGTCCGGCGCCCCGGACTCCGCCGAGGACCGTTTCCGCGTGCCGCAGATCCTCGCGGATGAGGAGTGACCCCCATGAGTGACCTGATCAAGCTGACCGCGGCCGAGCTGGGCGCGAAGATCGCCGCCGGGGACGTGTCCGCGGAGGAGGCCACCCGCGCCCACCTGGACCGCATCGCCGAGGTCGACGGCCGCGTGCACGCGTTCCTGCACGTCGACAGCGAAGGCGCAGTCGAGGCCGCGCGGGCCGTCGACGCCAAGCGCGCGGCGGGCGAGAAGCTCGGTCCGCTGGCCGGCGTGCCGATCGCGATCAAGGACGTCATCGCGACCAAGGGCATCCCCACCACCGCCGCCTCGAAGATCCTCGAAGGCTGGCGGCCGCCGTACGACGCGACGGTGATGACCCGCATCCGCGAGGCGGGCATGGTCATGCTCGGCAAGACGAACATGGACGAGTTCGCGATGGGCTCCTCCACCGAGTACTCGGCCTACGGCCCGACGTACAACCCGTGGGACCTGACCCGCATCCCGGGCGGCTCCGGCGGCGGCTCGGCGGCGGCGGTCGCCGGGTACGAGGCCCCGCTGGCCATCGGCACCGACACCGGCGGCTCGATCCGCCAGCCCGGCGCGGTCACCGGCACCGTCGGCGCGAAGCCGACCTACGGCGGCACCTCGCGCTACGGCCTAATCGCGTTCTCGTCGTCGCTGGACACGCCCGGCCCGGTCGCGCGTACCGTGCTGGACACCGCGCTGCTGCACGAGGTGATCGCCGGGCACGACCCGCGCGACTCCACCTCGATCCCGATGCCGGTGCCGGACGTCGTGGCCGCCGCCCGCCAGGGCGCGACCGGGGACCTCGCCGGCGTGCGGGTCGGCCTGGTCAAGGAGTTCTCCGGCGAGGGCGCGGAGCCCGGCGTGATGGCCGTCTTCCGCGACACCGTGGAGGCGCTGACCAAGCTGGGCGCCGAGGTCGTCGAGGTGTCCTGCCCGCACTTCCAGTACGCGCTGCCGGCGTACTACCTGATCGCGCCGAGCGAGTGCTCGTCGAACCTGGCCCGCTTCGACGCGGTGCGCTTCGGCCTGCGCGTCGGCGACGACGGCCGCAACTCGCTGGAGGACGTCATGTCGCTGACCCGCGAGGCGGGTTTCGGCGACGAGGTCAAGCGCCGCATCATCATCGGCACGTACGCGCTGTCGTCGGGTTACTACGACGCCTACTACGGCCAGGCGCAGAAGGTGCGCACGCTGATCACGCGCGACTTCACCTCCGCGTTCGAGAAGGTGGACGTGCTGGTCTCGCCGACCACCCCGTTCACCGCGTTCGAGCTGGGCGCGCGCACCGCCGACCCGTACCAGATGTACCTGGCGGACCTGTACACCATCCCGACGAACCTGTACGGCGGCCCCGGCATCTCGGTGCCGGCCGGCCTGTCCGACGGGCTGCCGGTGGGTCTGCAGATCATGGCCCCGACCATGGCCGACGACCGGATGTACCGGATCGCCGCCGCGGTCGAGTCGACGGTGGGCACCTTCACCCCGCCCGCTCTCTGAGTTCCGACACGAAAGCGGCGTCCCCGGACGGGGACGCCGCTTTCTCGTTGCCTGAGGAGTTCAGCAGCGGGCGGGGGTCAGGAGGCGGCCCCCTTCAACCGGGGGTAGAGCAGGCCCGCGAGCACCGCGCCGAGCGCGCCGGAGACCGCGAACACCCAGATGTCGGACCAGTCGGACGCGCCGCCCGCGAGGGTCAGCGCCAGTTCCGGGCCCAAGGTGCGGGCGAAGTTGAGCGAGGCGCTGGTGACCGCCGCGATGGCCAGCGTGCCGCCGGCGTACGCCAGGCCCAGGCTGATGCCGGAGCGCTCGCCGTCGCCGACCGCGAACATCACGCAGGCGATGACGAAGACGGCCAGCGCCTCGGCGACGATCGCCGCGATCAGGCCCTTGCCGGAGCTCGCCGCCTCGGACAGGCGGTTCGCGCCGAGCCCGGCGGCGACGCCGTTCTCGCCGTAGCACAGCCACATC
Organism: Catellatospora sp. NPDC049133; assembly: GCF_040648455.1. Lineage (NCBI taxonomy): Bacteria > Bacillati > Actinomycetota > Actinomycetes > Micromonosporales > Micromonosporaceae > Catellatospora > Catellatospora sp. NPDC049133. Next base: position 139,083 of record NZ_JBEZDT010000007.1, on the reverse strand, counting down.
AGCAGGCCGCCGACGAAGCCGCCGACCAGCTGCGCGGCGATGATCAGCCCGCCGCCGACCCAGTCCACGCTGCCGCGGACCGCGGCGGCGAGGGTGAGCCAGGGGTTGAAGTGACCGCCGAAGATCCACGCGGCGGCGGCCGCGGCGATCATGAGGCCGACCGCGCCCGCGAGCAGCGGGCCGCCGCCGACAAGCAGGGCGCCCACGCCGAAGAAGACCAGTACTGCGGTGCCGAGCGCCTCGGCGGTGAGGCGGGACAGCGTTGCGGAACCCATCATGCACCTCCCTGTGCATCGATGAGGGGAAGAACGCGACGCGCCGACCGCCAGGCCCGGAAGTTTCGGCGTCCCGTTCTCAGGGTGCATCCAGGATCGGGGCGGCGGTGATCAGCGCACAGCGACGAATGAATGAATACGGGGTCACCTGAACGGTTCATGTTGTGACGTACGCCACTCCTCTTGTCATGATCGATGTATGGAGGGGCGGATAACCCGGTGTGAGCGGGGCCGGGCGGGCTACTAGGCTGGTGGTTGTTTTGTCCGGCGGCGTCTAGCACGCCCACGCCAAGCCTGGAGCGAGCAGATGAGCACCACCGTGCTGCCCACCTACGACGACGTCGTCTCCCGCTACGAGCCGGTCATCGGCCTGGAGACCCACGTCGAGCTGGGCACCGTCACCAAGATGTTCTGCGGCTGCCCGACCGACTTCGGCGGCGAGCCGAACACCCAGGTGTGCCCCGTCTGCCTGGGCCTGCCCGGCAGCCTCCCGGTGGCCAACCGCGCCGCGATCGAGGCGACCATCCGCATCGGGCTCGCCTTGAACTGCTCCATCGCCACCTGGTGCCGCTTCGCGCGCAAGAACTACTTCTACCCGGACATGCCGAAGAACTTCCAGATCAGCCAGTACGACGAGCCCCTGTGCACCGACGGCTACCTCGACGTGGAGGTCGACGGCGAGCTGGTGCGCATCGGCATCGAGCGGGTGCACCTGGAGGAGGACACCGGCAAGACGCTGCACGTCGGCGGCGCGACCGGGCGCATCCACGGCGCGACCGAGTCGCTGGTCGACTACAACCGGGCCGGCATCCCGCTCGTCGAGATCGTCACCAAGCCGGTGCCCGGCCTCGGCGCGCGCGCCCCCGAGATCGCCAAGGCGTACGTCGCCGAGCTGCGCGACATGATCCGCACCCTGGGCGTCTCCGACGTGCGCATGGAGCAGGGCTCGATGCGCTGCGACGTGAACACCTCGCTGAACCTGCCCGGCGCGGAGTGGGGCACCCGCACCGAGACCAAGAACGTCAACTCGCTGCGCAGCGTCGAGCGCGCGGTGCGCTCGGAGATGCTGCGCCAGGCGTCCGTGCTGGACGCGGGCGGCACCATCACCCAGGAGACCCGGCACTTCCACGAGGACACCGGCGACACCACGTCGGGCCGGTCCAAGGAGACCGCGACCGACTACCGCTACTTCCCCGAGCCCGACCTGGTGCCGCTCGCGCCCGAGCCCGCCTGGGTGGAGCAGCTCAAGGCCGCGCTGCCGGAGCTGCCGCGGCAGCACCGGGCCCGCCTGAAGACCGAGTGGAACCTGTCCGACCTGGACATGCAGTCCATCCTCAACGCGGGCGCGGTCGAGCTGATCGAGCGGACCGTCGCCGCCGGCGCGTCGCCGGAGGCGGCCCGCAAGTGGTGGCTGGGCGAGCTGTCGCGCCGCGCCAACGCCGAGGGCGTCGAGCTGGAGGCCGTCGGCGCGACGCCCGCGCAGGTGGCTCAGCTGCAGACGCTGGTCGCCTCGGGCAAGCTCACCGACAAGCTGGCCCGCCAGGTGCTGGAGGGCGTGCTGGCCGGCGAAGGCGACCCGGAGCAGATCATGGCCGCTCGGGGCCTGGAGGTCGTCTCCGACACCGGCGCGCTGACCGCCGCCATCGACGAGGCCATCGCCGCCAACCCCGACGTCGCCGAGAAGATCCGCGGCGGCAACCAGGCCGCCGCGGGCGTGCTCATCGGCGCGGTCATGAAGACCACCAAGGGCCAGGCCGACGCCAAGACCGTCCGCGAACTCGTCCTCGCCCGCCTCGCCAACTGACGAAAGGAAGGGCACCTTCACAACGCTCCGCGTTGTAGAAGGTGCCCTTCTTCACGCTCTAGCGGTCTGAGCTGCGGCTCAGCGGCCCGTCCGGGACGGAGTGGGGCGGGGCGAGGTGCCGGGGGCGGCCGCCTGGCCCGGCGGGGTGTCGTCGACGACGTGGCGGGACAGGGCCACCTCGGCCAGGCCGGTGCCGCCCACGGTGATGTCGTCGTACGCCATCAGCGTGCGGTTGTCGTCGAAGTAGAGCACCGACATCGCCAGCGGCGTCGGCGTCTCGCCTTCCAGCCCGCGCAGCCCGGCCCCGCCGCTGGAGCCCTGCACCATCAGCATGGTCTGGTCGTCGCCAAGCTTGCTGATCTCCCGGTGGTGCCGGTGCCCGGCCAGCACCAGCGGCGTGTACCCGGCCAGCGGCCCCGCCGACAGCGGATCGTGCACCAGCGCCAGGTCCACGACCTCGTCGCGCTGCTTGGCGATGGTGTCGGCCAGCTTGTCCCCGGCGTCCAGCACCCGCTCGACGGTCTGCTTCGAGTCGCCGGAGCCCGCCGGCTCCATGCCCTTGTCCGGGGTGAAGCGCGGGTCGCCGATCCCGGCGATGCTCAGCCCGGCCACCCGCACCACCTTGTTGTCCAGCACGATCGCGTTGGGCTGGGCGGCGACCGCGGCCTGCGTCACGGCCGAGTCGTGGTTGCCGCGCACGAAGACGTACGGCACCTTCAGCAGCGAGATCGACGCCACGAACGCCTTCTCCGGCTCGCTGCCCCAGTCGGTGATGTCGCCGGTGTCGACGACGACGTCGATGTGGAAGTTGTCCACCACGGTCCGGATCACGCCCCACGCGGCCGGGTTCAGGTGCAGGTCGGAGACGTGCAGCACGCGCAGCGTGTTGTCCTCGGGGGAGTACACCGGCAGGTTCTGCACCGTGGCGTAGAGGCTGCCGACGTTGCTCACCAGCTTCTGCAGCTGCGCGGCGTACTCGTCGTACCGGTCGGCGATGCGCTGCGCGTTGCCGAGCACCGACGGCGCGTTGGCCAGCAGGCCCTCGTACCGCGGCTCGCGCAGCGCACCCGGGTTGAACGTGCCGAACGCCGACCCGAACGCCGCCGCCATGACGGCCAGCGCCAGCCCGCCCGCCCAGGCGACCCGGCGCATCCGCCGGTACACAAGCGCGGACAGCAGCATCGCGCCGAGCACCGCGACCGCGGTGGCGCGCAGCACCAGCCGGGTGACCCCGGCGCGCACGTCGTCGACGGCGGTGCGGCTGGCCGCGGTGATGCCCGCCGGGTCGGTGATCAGCGCCTCGGTGCGGGCGCGGTCGAGCGCGTCCAGGCGCACCATCAGCCGAGCGGGACCGTCGTGGCTGTCCAGTTGCAGGGAACCCAGCGGAGGCAGGACGACCTCGGTGTCGCCGTACCACGACGGGGTGACCGCCATCGTGGAGCGGAACGGGCCCACGTCGACGCTGGTGCCCGCGGCCAGGTAGAGGCCGAGCGCCAACCCGGTCAGCGACACGGCCAGCAGCCCGAGCCCGGAGCCGAGCCGCCGCCACGGCACTCGGCCGAACGCGTCCTTCACCCGTGCGGCACGCCCGCGCGGAGGCTCACCGCCGGACCGGTCCACCCCGCTGCGGCTCAGCGGCCGTGCCCACCGCGGCAACCGAGTCATCGCCCCATCATGCCCCGGCTGTCACGCGGGAGCGAGCGTGACGGCAAGAATTCGATCATCGGATTCGACGGGTTCACCGCGGCCGTCGTGGTTGCTGGTGAGCACCCATACCGAACCGTCGGGGGCGGTGTGCGCGTCGCGCAGGCGGCCGTACTCGCCGACGAGCGCCGCCGCCGGAGCCGCCCGCAGGGTGCCGTCGGCCCGCACCGGCACCAGCCACAGGCGCTCGCCGCGCAGGCACGCCGCGACCAGGACGTCCCCGGCCATCGCCGCGCCCGAGCACGACGCCTCGTCGGTCGGCCACGCCACCACCGGGTCGGTGTACCGGCCGTCGCCCGCCGCGCCCTCGACCTCGGGCCATCCGTAGTTCTTCCCGGGCTCGATGCGGTTGATCTCATCCCAGGTGTTCTGGCCGAACTCGGTCGCCCACAGGTGGCCGCCCGAGTCCCAGGCGATGCCCTGCACGTTGCGGTGCCCGTAGGACCAGACCAGCGTGCCGTACGGATTGCCGGGCGCGGGCTTGCCGTCGGGCGTCATCCGTAGGATCTTCCCGCCGAGGCTCTTCAGGTCCTGCGAGTTGCCCCTGGTCGCGGCGTCGCCGGTGGTCGCGTAGAGGAAGCCGTCCGGCCCGAACGCCAGCCGCCCGCCGTTGTGGATGCCCGAGATGGGGATGCCGGTGACGATCGGCTCCGGCCGCCCGCCGAGCTTCCAGCGCGCGATGCGGTTGTCGTCGTCCGCCGTGTAGTACAGGAACACCGTCTTGTCCTGCGCGTACTGCGGCGACACCGCGATGCCGAGCAGGCCGCCCTCGCCGCCGGAGTCCGCTTCGCGGATCATCCCGACCTCGGTGACGGTGAGCCGGCCGCCTGAGGAGCCGGGCCCGACCCGCACGATGCGCCGGGTGTCGCGCTCGGTCACCAGCGCGCCGCCGTCGGGCAGGAACGCCACGCCCCACGGCGCGCGCAGGCCGGTGGCCAGGGTCTTCACCTCCGCCGTACGCGGGCTGAAGGTGGCCGCCGCCGTCGACTCGGTCGACGGGACCGGCGGGGCCTGCGAGGCGATCGTGTCGGGCTGCTCGCTGCACCCGGCGGTGAAGGCGAGCGCTGCCGCCGCCGCGATGATCCCGTTCCGTGCCCGGCGCGAAGACATGCGATTCAGCCTAGCTCCGTGGTCCGTGCTCAACTACTGCCTCGTTTCTCTCAACCTGCGCCCGCACAGCCGCGTCGGGAAGGGCGACGGAAGGAGGAGCCGTATGGCGGAGGAGGGGTTCCGCGAGTTCGTGCAGCTGCGCTACGGCGAGCTGTTACGGACCGCATACCTGCTCACCGGCTCGACCCACGCCGCCGAGGATCTCGTGCAGTCGGCGCTGCTCAAGGCGTACCGGCGCTGGGACCAGGTGGACGAGCCCATGGCGTACCTGCGCCGGGCGCTGGTCAACCAGCGCACCAGCGTGTGGCGCCGGATCGGCTCCCGGGAACTGCTCACCGGCGTGCTGCCGGAACGGGGTCGGGCAGACGGGAGCGCCGCGCACGCGGAACGGGACGAGCTGCTCGCGGCACTGGCGAAACTGCCGGTGCGCATGCGCGCCGTGCTGGTGCTGCGGTACTGGGAGGACATGTCCGAAGCCGACACCGCCGAGCTGATGGGCTGCTCGGTGGGGTCGGTGAAGTCGCAGGCCAGCCGTGGGCTGGCGAGGTTGCGGGAGGTGCTGCGCCCGGAGCCCCGGCGCGCGGGTGACGTGGCGGAGGTGATCGCGTGAGCGAGCGTGATCTGATCGAGGCGCTGGCCCGGCTGGCCGAGCCGGTGGTGCCGGCCGAGGACCCGTACGGCCGGCTGATGCGCCGCCGCCGCACCGGCCGGCGGCGGATGGCGGTCGGCGGGCTGGGGGCGGTCGTGACGGCCCTGCTCGCGGGGATCGTGCTGGGCCCCCTGGGACCGGCGATGACCGCGGATCCGCCGGAGGTCGTCGACCCGTCCGCGTCGCCCATCGGAGAGCGGTACCGCAGCGAGCCGATCACGCCCTGGGTACGCAAACTGATCGAGTCCCCGACCCGGGGCAGCCTCGCGGCCGACCGGGCGTTCATCGACGACCTGGCCGCGCGGTTGCGGCAACGCGACGTCACCGTGGTGCCCGACGGCACCGTGAAGATCCTCTTCGCGGGGGACCTCGGGACCGCCCGCCTCGTCGTCGCCGCCCGCTATGACGCCGGGCAGCAGATCGGCATCGCCCTGTTCGACGAGCGCGGAGCGAGCCCGGAGCAGCTGGCGAACGCCGGGACCGCGCAGCGGGACAACGGCTCGATGATGTCGGCGTATCCGCTGAGCCCGTATGTCGGCGTCTCGTTCGCCAACACCGCCGTCGCGTGGGGGGCCGAGATCGACCTCGCACTGGTTCCGGCAGGGTGCCGGATCGCCGTCGCGCCGATCGCCGGGCCGCGGACCTGGCGCGACGAACCCGGGGGCGCCGTCGCCGTCGACTTCGCGCCGACGGAGATGCACCGGGTCACCTGCGACGGCAAGGTGCGGCATCTGGGCCTCGCCGGGGCCGGCGGGCTCGGCGAGCACAACGTGCGACCGCTCACCGAGGAGGAGGTGACCGCGGCCGTAGCCGCAGCCCGCGGCGAGGTCGACCCGGTCGAGGCCGCCGAGCTGATCCGCCGGCAGGGCGGTACGAGCGGGCTGATCGGGCCGCCTCGGTTGCTGTACATGGGGCGGATGCCCGGGGCGCCCGCGGACGAGCCGCGGTTCAGCGTGCTCGTGGCCCCGGAGGCGGACGGCATCTGGCGCGTCGAGGTGGACACCGAGCAGGGCGGCTTCGGCTTCAAGACCGACATCGACCTCGGACGGGCCGACACGATGATCGCGCTGGACTCGTGGTGGCTCACCTGGCCGACAACGACGCCGGGTGCGACCCCCGACCCGGTGCCGAGCGCGACGAGCATCGTGGTGCTCGCCCCTCGGCAAGCCGTGGAGGTGCGGCTGCTGGCCGCGGGCGACCGGGTCGCCGACACCGTCGCGCTCGTCGACGGGGTCGGCGCATTCCCCTACGACGGCAAGACCGAGTGGAGCCTGCAGGCGGTCGATGCCACCGCCACCGTCGTGGCCACCGCGAAGGCTCCGTTCCGCTCGTTCGCCTCGGCACTGGAGAAGGAGTCGATCAGCTGGTACTGACGCGGGGCCGTGGTGAGGAGCGCCTTCCGGCACGCCGGTGGGCGCTCTTCACCCGACCGGGTGAGGCCGATAGCGTGGTGCTCGTGCGGATGTGGATCGCCCATGAGGCCGGACGTGAACTGATGGGCCCGCTGCCGGCGGGCGTCGAGGTGGCGGTGCTGCCCCGCCCGGACGCGCCCCTGCCGGGCGACCCGGCCGAGGTCGAGTTCTGGGTGCCGCCGTTCCTCAGCAGCGGCGACGTGGTCGGGCTGGCCGACCGGATGAGCGGCCTCAAGGTCGTGCAGCTGATCACCGCCGGGGCCGACGCCTGGGTCGGGCGGCTGCGCGAGGGCGTCACGCTGTGCGACGCGCGCGGCGTGCACGACTCGCACACCGCCGAATGGGTGGTCACGGCGATCCTGGCCGCGCTGCGCCGTTTCGACCACTTCGCGCGGGCGCAGGCGGCGCACCGCTGGGCGTACGCCGAGGTCACGCCGACCGACGAGCTGGGCGGCAAGCGGGTGCTGATCGTCGGCGCGGGCTCCATCGGCGCGGCGGTCGCGGCACGGCTGGCCCCGTTCGAGGTGGACCTGGCGTACGTGGCCCGCACCGCCCGCGACGGCGTGCACGGCGTCGACGAGCTGCCCCGGCTGCTGCCGGGGGCCGACGTGGTGGTGCTGCTGGTGCCGCTGACCCCGCAGACCCGGGGCCTGGTGGACGCGTCGTTCCTGTCCGCGATGGCCGATGGGGCGCTGCTGGTCAACGCGGCCCGCGGCCCGGTCGCCGACACCGCGGCGCTGACCAAGGAACTGGCGTCCGGCCGCATCAGCGCGGCACTCGACGTCACCGACCCTGAGCCGCTGCCCGCCGGCCACCCCCTGTGGGACCTGCCCAACGTCCTGATCACCCCGCACGTGGCCGGTTCCGTGCGAGGCCTGCTACCCCGGGCGTACCGCCTGGTGGGTCAGCAGTTGCGCCGTCATGCCGCGGGCGAAGCCCTCGACAACCAGGTCCACGACGGCTACTGACCGGCCCAGCGAGCCGTCAGGCGGTGGTGAGGGGCTGGCCGGCGGCGGCGACGAGCTTGGGCAGGTCGGTGGGGCGGACCGCGGTCAGGGTGACGGCGCTGCCGTCGGTGAGGACGGCGACGACCCGCTTCGGGCCCTGCGCGCGCAGCTCGGCGATCTGCGGCCAGAGCACGACCCGGGCGCCCAGCAGCGCCCGGACGCGCAGCCCGCGCTCGTTGACGTCGGTGCCGGCCTGCCAGGCCCAGATCATGACCGCGGCGGGCACGAGCAGCACCAGCCACCAGAACCCGCCCTGTGCGGCGATGGGGATGCCGCCGAGCACGGTGATCAGGGCGGCGACGCTGATGGCGGCGGGGAGGCGGAAGCGGGTCACGCCACGATTGTTCCACGTAGTGTGTTGTGTCGGACGTCACGGGCATACTGGCCGACGGGGCCACCGCGCCCGTGGAGAGCCGTCGCGGCCGACAGGTGAACGTCATTCGCGGTGAAGCTGAGAAAAGAGGTCAACGATGACCGTTCTGCTGCTCATAGGCACGGCGAAGGGCCTGTTCCTGGCCCGCCGGGACCGGGTCGGGGACGCCTGGCAGCTGTCCGTCCCGCAGTTCCCGATGACCGGGGTGTACGCCGTCGGCGTCGACACCCGCCGCGCCACGCCCCGCCTGCTGGCGGCGGTCGACAGCTCGCACTTCGGCCCGAGCGTGGCGACGAGCGACGACCTGGGCGTCTGCTGGCGCGAGCCGGACCACGCCCCGCTGGCGTTCCCGCAGGACACGGACACGGCGCTGGGCCGGGTGTGGGCGCTGCAGCCCGGTCCGGCCACCGAGCCGGACGTGGTCTGGGCGGGCACGCAGCCGTCCGCGCTGTTCCGCTCGACCAACGGCGGCCTGACGTACGAGCTGGTCCGCGGCCTGTGGGAGCACCCGCACCGCACCGAGTGGGGCGAGGGCTTCGGCGGCCAGGCCATCCACACGGTCCTGCCGCACCCGACCGACCCGTTGCGGGTGCTGGTCGCGATGTCCACCGGCGGTGTCTACCGGACCACCGACGGCGGTGAGACCTGGCACCCGTCCAACAGCGGGATCAAGGTCACCTTCATGCCCGACCCGTTCCCGGAGTTCGGCCAGTGCGTGCACAAGGTCGCCCGGGACGGCGAGGACCCCGAGCGGCTCTACCTGCAGAACCACCACGGGGTGTACCGCTCCGACGACGACGGCCAGACCTGGTCCTCGATCGCGGACAGCCTGCCCAGCGACTTCGGCTTCGCGATGGTGGCCCACCCGCGCCGCGGCGGCACCGCCTGGAACTTCCCGATCACCGCCGACGCGCTGCGTTTTCCGGTCGAGAACAGGTGTCGCGTCTTCCGCACCACCGACGCGGGCAAGACCTGGACCCCGCAGTCGTACGGGCTGCCCACCGCCCCGTTCTACCCGTCCGTGCTGCGTGACGCGATGTGCGTGGACGACAACGACCCGGTCGGCGTCTACTTCGGCAGCCGCACCGGCGAGGTGTTCGCCAGCGCCGACGAGGGCGACAGCTGGGCGCTGGTCGCGGCGCACCTGCCCGACGTGCTGTGCGTGCGGGCGGTCCGGATCTGATGGTCACGGTGCTGGTGCCGGGCGCGCTGCGGACCGAGGTCGGCGGCGAGTCCAAGCTTGAGGTGCAGGCGGACGGCACGCTGCGCGCGGTGCTGGACGAGGTCGATCAGCGCTGGCCCCGGCTGGGCCGGCGCATCCGCGACGAGCGGGGCGAGCTGCGCCGCTACGTCAACGTGTACGTGGACGGAGAGGACTGCCGCATGGTGTCGGGTCAGGACACGCCGGTCGCCGGCAGCGGTGAGGTGCAGGTGCTGCCCAGCGTCGCGGGCGGCAGCGTCGAGCAGGAGGCTCCCGCGCTCGACGGCGACCGCATCCTCGCGGACAACTTCGCCCCGTGGGTGCGGGAGCTGGGCCTGACCGTGCAGGAGACCGGCCCCGACTGGGCGACCCTGCGGCTGCCCTGGTCGGACCGGCTGGCCCGGGAGGGCGGGGCGCTGAGCGGGCAGGCGCTTATGGCGGCCGCGGACACGGCGACGGTGATCGCGGTGAGCGCGGCCCGGGGCGGGTTCGTGCCGATGACCACGGTGCAGCTGTCGACCACGTTCCAGCGGCCGGTGCTCGGCAGCGACGTGCTGGTCACGGCCCGGCTGACGAAGCTGGGCCGGACCATGGCGTTCGCCGACATCACGATGACCGCCAAGGGCGCGATCGTCGCCCACGCCACCACGGTGTACGCCCTGCTCTGACCTACCGGGTCAGGTGAGGTCGGACCAGAAGGGGACCTGCTTGGCGCTGCCGGGCAGGCCGCCGGGTGGCAGGTCGAACTCGCGCTGGAGGTACGCGGGCAGCGTGTCGCCGTACACGACGACGTCGGTCTGCATGACGGAGAAGACGGGCAGATCGGTCTCGGGCAGTGCCGGGGTGTAGCGGTGGCCGTAGACGGGAACGAGCCGTGGGGTCTGTTCGAGCATGCGGCGGGCGACCGACAGCGCGAACGCCGTGCGTGAAGGGCGGTCGCCCCAGGCGGCGAGCCAGAAGCCGTTCTCCTGCACGTCGAACAGCACCCCGTCGACCGGCGCGGCGAGCCGCTCGGCGAGCTGGTCGGGGTCGCCGTCGCGCCAGTCGGGCCAGCGCCCGCCGACCGGCAGCCCGGCCGTGAGCAGGGCACGATGGTCGGGGTTGAAGACGAACCCGAAGCGCCTGGCCAGCCCGGCGAACTCGGCCGCGGTCAGCGGGTCGGCGACCCGCGCCGGCAGCGCCGCCAGCAAGTCGCGGGCGTACGCCGCGGACAGGCTCATGGGCCGAGTGTAGGCGTCAGGCCGCCGGCGGAGCGGTGCTTCCCCGCGGCACGAGCTGCGGTGTCGTGTCCTGGAAACCGCGGATCTCGGCCCCGTCGAGGATCTTCAGCAGCTGGTCGGCGGCGTGCGCGCCGTACGCCGCGATGTCGCGGCTGACCGCGGACAGCTGCGGGTGCAGCAGCTGGCACAGCGGCGAGTCGTCCCAGGCCACGATGGACAGCTGGTGCGGCACGGCGATGCCCATCTCATGCGCGACGCCGAGCCCGGCCACGGCCATGGTGTCGTTGTCGTAGACGATCGCGGTCGGGGAGGGGCGGCGCGACAGCAGCGCCCGGGTGGCGCGGGCGCCCTCCTCACCGGTGTAGTCGGTGTACACCGTGGTCACGTCCGTGAGGCCGACCCGGTCGGCGGAGTCGGCGACGGCCTGGCCGCGCACCGAGGTGTGCCACAGGTCGGCGAGCCCGGCGACCCGGGCGATGCGCCGGTGCCCCAGCGCGGCCAGGTACTCGACCACCGAGGTGGTCACCGCGACCTCGTCGCTCCACACGCCGGGCAGCGTGCCGAGGCCGTGCGGGCCGCCGATGACCACGCACGGCATGTTCAGCTCCTCCAGCAGCGGCACGCGCGGGTCGTCCCGGCGCAGGTCCACGATGATCACGCCGTCCACCCGGCGCTGCGCCCACCAGCGGCGGTACGTCGCCATCTCGCGCTCGCGGTCCTCGGTGACCTGCATCAGCAGGCTGACGTCGCGGGCCGACAGGGTCGCCTCGATGCCCGAGATGAGCTGCATGAAGAAGGACTCGATGCCCAGCGTGCGGGCCGGGCGGTCGACGATCATGCCGAGCACGCCGGTGCGGCCGTCGGACAGCGCCCGCGCCGCGCTGCTGGGGTGCCAGCCGAACTGCTCGGCCACGGCGAGGATGCGCCGCCGGGTCTCCTCGGACACACCTGGCCGGCCGTTGAGCGCGTACGACACCGCGCCTTTGGACACCCCCGCCGCGCGGGCGATGTCGGCGATGGTTACCCGCTTCATATGAGCTCCAGCTGCGTTGTGAATGATCGAAGCCCCTGTCGTGCTGAACAGTTCAGCACGAAAGGAGCTCCGATCACAGTGCTCAGTCGGTGTACCCGGGCATGGGGAAGGACTGCAGGAGGTCGCGCACCTCGCCGGCGATGCGCTCGCCGGTGGCCGGGTCGTCCTTGACCGCGGCGGTGACCGCCTCGTCCATCCACGCCGCGACCTGCGGCATGTGCTGCTCGGTGAGGCCGCGCGTGGTGAGCGCGGCGGTGCCCAGGCGGATGCCGGACGGGCTCCACGGCTTGCGCGGGTCGTAGGGCACCGTGTTGAAGTTCAGCTCGATGCCGGCCGCGTCCAGCGCCTTGGCGGCGGGCTTGCCCTCGATGCCCTTGCCGGTCAGGTCGATGAGCAGCAGGTGGTTGTCGGTGCCGCCGGAGACCAGGTCGAAGCCCCGGTCGTTGAGCGCGGTCGCGAGCGCCTTGGCGTTCGCGACGACCTGGTGGGCGTACGCGGTGAAGGTCGGCTGCGCCGCCTCGTGCAGCGCGACGGCGATGCCGGCGGTGGTGTGGTTGTGCGGGCCGCCCTGCAGGCCGGGGAAGACGGCCTTGTCGATGGCGGTGGCGTGCTCGGCGCTCGCCATGATCATGGCGCCACGCGGGCCGCGCAGGGTCTTGTGGGTGGTCGTGGTGATCACGTCGGCGTGGCCGACCGGCGACGGGTGTGCCCCGCCCGCGATCAGGCCCGCGATGTGCGCGATGTCGGCGACCAGGATCGCGCCGACCTCGCGGGCGATCGCCGCGAAGGCGGGGAAGTCGATGGTGCGCGGGATCGCCGTGCCGCCACAGAAGATCATCTTGGGGCGTTCGGCCAGCGCGATGTCGCGGACCAGGTCCATGTCGATGCGCCCGGTGTCGCGCCCGACGGTGTAGTGCACCGGCCGGAACCACTTGCCGGTCGCCGACACCGGTGAACCGTGCGTCAGGTGCCCGCCCTGCGCCAGCTCCAGCGACAGGAAGGTGTCGCCGGGCGTCATGAACGCCAGGTAGACCGCGAGGTTGGCGGGCGAGCCGGAGTACGTCTGCACGTTGGCGTGCTCGGTGCCGAACAGCGCCTTGGCCCGCTCGATCGCCAGCGTCTCGATCTGGTCGCAGAACTGCTGGCCCTCGTAGTAGCGCTTGCCCGGATACCCCTCGGAGTACTTGTTGTTCAGCACCGTCCCGCAGGCTTCGAGCACCGCCGTCGACACGTAGTTCTCCGACGCGATCATCCGCAGCTTGTCGTGCTGCCGCTTCGCCTCACCCTCGATCAGGGCCGCCAGCGCCGGATCGGCCGCGGTCAGGTGCGGCAGCTTGGGCTCGTGCATCGCAAAACTCCTCGCAATCGGTACCACCCGCATCCTATGCCGCCCATGATCACCCACCGCCAGGGGTGCGTTGATCATGAACTTATGGCACGGGTCGACGGCGTGTCCCCGTCCTAACCTCATGATCGCCCAGGGTTCGACGGCTGGGTGATCATGAAGTTGTGGTCGCGACACGCCGCTGAGCCGTGCCATAAGTTCATGATCGACGGGAAAAGGGCACGCTGGTTGGCCATGAACTGTGGGTTCATGGCCAACCAGCGTGAGGGAGTCCTCCCGCGGGGGCGAGCCTGCGGGGGAGTCGAGGGTTACGGGACGCGGCGGTACGCGCCGTCGCTGGCGCTCGTGGCCATCGACGCGTACGCCCGCAGAGCCGCGCTCACGGGGCGCTGCCGGTCGACCGGGGTGTACGGTTTTTCCCGCTTGTCCTGAACAATACGCCTCTCGGCCAGCACCTGCTCAGGGACCTCCAGCACCATCGATCGGGCGGGGATGTCGATGGCGATGGTGTCGCCGTTCTCGACCAGCGCGATCAGGCCGCCGCCGGCCGCCTCGGGCGAGATGTGCCCGATGGACAGGCCGCTGGTGCCGCCGGAGAAACGCCCGTCGGTGATCAGCGCGCACGCCTTGCCCAGGCCCCGGCCCTTGAGGAACGAGGTCGGGTAGAGCATCTCCTGCATGCCGGGGCCGCCGCGCGGGCCCTCGTACCGGATGACGACCACGTCGCCGGCGACGATCTCGCCGCCCAGGATGGCGGTGACCGCGTCGTCCTGCGACTCGAACACCTTCGCCGGGCCGGTGAAGCGCAGGTTCTCCTCGGCGACACCGGCGGTCTTCACCACCGCGCCGTCCGGGGCCAGGTTGCCGAACAGGATGGCCAGGCCGCCGTCGGCGGAGTACGCGTGGGCCAGGTCCCGGATGCAGCCGTTGGCCGCATCGGTGTCCAGCGTGGACCACACGTTCTCGGTGCTGAACGGCTGCGTGGTGCGCACCCCGCCGGGCGCGGCGTGGAACAGCTTCTCCGCCTCGGGCAGGGTCGCACCGCTGCGGATGTCCCAATCGGACAGCCAGCCCGCCAGGTCGGGCGAGTGCACCGCGTGCACGCCGGTGTGCAGCAGCCCCGCCCGGTTCAGCTCGCCGAGCAGGGCGGGGATGCCACCGGCCCGGTGCACGTCCTCCATGTGGTACTGCTGGCTGTTCGGGGCGACCTTGGCCAGGCACGGCACCCGCCGCGAGACGGCGTCGATGTCGGCCACGCCGAAGTCCAGCTCCGCCTCGCGGGCGGCGGCCAGCAGGTGCAGCACCGTGTTGGTGGAGCCGCCCATGGCGACGTCGAGCGCGACCGCGTTCTCGAACGCCTCGCGGGTGGCGATGGCGCGCGGCAGCACGGAGGCGTCGTCGCCGTCGTAGTAGCGCTTGCACAGGTCCACGATCAGCGACCCGGCCCGCTCGAACAGCGCCTTGCGGGCGGCGTGGGTGGCCAGCGTGGAGCCGTTGCCGGGCAGGGCCAGGCCGATCGCCTCGGTGAGGCAGTTCATCGAGTTCGCGGTGAACATGCCGGAGCAGGAACCGCAGGTCGGGCAGGCGGACCGCTCGATCTGGCCGAGCTGCTCGTCGCTGACCGCGTCGTTGGAGGCGGCGATCATCGCGTCGATCAGGTCGAGTTTGGTGTGCACGACGCCCTCGACGGCGACCGTCTTGCCGGCCTCCATCGGGCCGCCGGAGACGAACACCGTGGGGATGTTCAGGCGCAGCGCGGCGAGCAGCATGCCGGGCGTGATCTTGTCGCAATTGGAGATGCACACGAGCGCGTCGGCACAGTGCGCGTTCACCATGTACTCGACCGCGTCGGCGATCAGCTCGCGGCTGGGCAGCGAGTAGAGCATGCCGCCGTGGCCCATGGCGATGCCGTCGTCGACGGCGATGGTGTTGAACTCGCGGCCCACGCCGCCGGCCTCGGCGATGGCGTCGGAGACCAGGCCGCCGAGGTCCTTGAGGTGTACGTGCCCCGGCACGAACTGGGTGTAGCTGTTGGCGACGGCGATGATCGGCTTGCCGAAGTCGCTGTCGGTCATACCGGTGGCACGCCACAGCGCGCGGGCGCCGGCCATGGTGCGACCGTGAGTGGAGGTGCGGGAACGCAGCTCGGGCATGTCGTAAGTGTGTCACTCGTCCGAGCACGCGCCCAGCTCAGCGTTGCTGTGTCCACACCCCGGGACGGTGGTGATGCGGGAATGTCGCACAACGTGTCTCGCTTTGTGCTCACCGCTGCGGCAGAGTGGTGACGTGGACCTCCCCCCGGGGCTCGCGATAGCCGTACTGGCGAGCGTGTTGACCGCTGTGCCTGTGGTCTGGGCACTGGCGACGAATCGGCTGGTCGACCAGCACGGCCTGGTCGTCCGCGCGAACCGGCTCAGCGCCGGTGCGCTGATGGTGTACGCACTCGCCGCCCCGATCGCCTGGGTGCACACGGCCGGCTGGCCGGACGGCTGGGTGGACCTGTTGAGCAGCCGGATGGTGCTGGGCGGCCTGCTCGGCCTTCCCGCGTCGATCGCCGCGCTGCTGCTGGTCGCCGCGCTCCTGGAGATCACCGATCAGGTGGTGGGTGACGGCGCGCGCCTGCGGCTGATGCTCGAATCGCTGATGGTGGCGTCGGGCCTGTTCATCGTGGCGTGGACCTTCCTGCTGGCGCCGGTGAAGCCCGGTGGGCACCACGCCCTGCCGGGTGCCTGCGTGCCGGTGCTGGTCGCCACGATCCTGTGCTCGGTGGTGCTGGGGTTGAGCGCGGTGCTGCTGGTGCGTGCGCAGCTTCGGCAGGGGCCGCTACTGCGGCACTGCGTCGGCGCGGGGCTGATGGCGGTCGGCATGACCACGATCGCCGGAGGCGCGTGTTACGGAGCGCCGCTGGTGGTGGTCGTCGCGGCGGCTGCCCTGCCGATCGGCGCGGCGCTGTGGTTCATCGGACCGCCGCCGCCGCCGCGGGCCAGCGACGCCGAGTCCGTGTCGCCGAGTTCGGGCCTGGCCGCGGGCCTCGCGCCGGTGATCACGATCTCCTTCGTGGTGGTGCTCGGCTACAGCCGGGGGATGGGCATCGAGCCGGTCACGGCCCTGGTCGGCATCGTCAACGGGCTGTTCATGGTCGGCCGGCAGTACCTGGCCGTGGTGGACGTGCGCAAGGCCAACAACCGGCTGGCCGACAGCGAGTCGCACTTCCGCGAGCTGGCCCACACCGACCCGCTGACCGGCCTGGCCAACCGCCGAGGGCTGCTGCGCACGATGTATCTCGACGCGGCCGGCGGGCCGCCGTGCGTGCTGCTCACGCTGGACCTGGACGGGTTCAAGAACGTCAACGACATGCGCGGCCACGACGCGGGCGACGCGGTGCTGATCGAGGTCGGCCAGCGGCTGCGGCTCAACCTGCGGCCCGGCGACCTGCCCGCGCGGCTGGGCGGCGACGAGTTCGCGGTGCTGATGTGGAGCCGGCCCGGGGAGGCGGCGAAGGTCGCCCAGCGGCTGCTCGCGGTGCTGTCCCGGCCGTACCAGCACGGGGCCGCCGACATCTTCCTGTCCGCCAGCATCGGCCTGGCCGGCTGCGGCGCGGCCGACGACATCCCGACCCTGCTGCGCAACGCCGACCTGGCCCTGCGGGCCGCCAAGCAGCGCGGCAAGAACCGGGTCGAGCTCTACGACGAGGTGTACGACAAGCAGCTGCGCCGCCGCACCGCGATCGAGCACGAGCTGCGGGGCGCGATCGACCGCCAGGAGCTGTCGCTGGCGTACCAGCCGGTGGTGGCCCTGCCCTCGACCCGCCCGGTCGGCGCGGAGGCGCTGATCCGCTGGAACCATCCGGAGCTGGGCCCGGTCGGGCCGCTGGAGTTCATCCCGATCGCCGAGGAGACCGGCCAGATCGAGGCGCTCGGGGCGTGGGTGCTGGACCAGGCCTGCCGCCAGCTGTCGCGCTGGGTGCAGGAGGGCTACGACGTCTGGGTGTCGGTGAACATCTCCCCGCGGGAGCTGCACTCCACCAAGTACGTCACCGGCGTGAAAGAGGTGCTGCGCAAGCACCGGGTGCCGCCGTCGCGGCTGGTGCTGGAGGTGACCGAGCACGCCGTCGCCACCGACCTGGACGAGTTCCGGCGCACCCTGGCCGCGCTGCGCGCGCTGGGCCTGCGTATCGCGCTCGACGACTTCGGAGCGGGTTACTCCTCGCTGGGGCAGCTGCGGCAGATGCCGGTGGACATCCTCAAGATCGACCGTGACCTGGTCATCGACGCGCCGTCCGACCACGGGCCGGGCGCGCCGATGGTGGATGTGGCGGTCCGCCTCGGTCAGCGCCTCGGCCTGCAGGTGATCGCCGAGGGCATCAGCGAGCCGCACCACCGCCGCCTGGTCGAGGCGACCGGCTGCCCGTACGGGCAGGGCCAGCTGTTCGGCATGGGCGTGCCCGCCGAGCACCTGGAGGCCCGGCTGGCGTCCTCGGCCAACGGGGGGCTCAAAGCCCTGCCCGCAGCCCCGCCCAAACCACTGCCGAGCGCGCCGTCCGCGAACGCAGGCCCGCCGCCGACCAAGACGCTGCCGAGCAGCGCGACCGGTTCGGGAGGCAGCACGTCACCAGCCAAATCCTTGCCGCTGACGCAGCCGATCGGCGGGCTCTCGTCGTCTCGCGTCAGCGAGGCGAGCGGCAGCTCAGCGGGACGTCACGACACGGTCGTCCCAACATCCGGGAGCAGTTGACTCAGCGGCTGAGATGCGTCAAGCTGAGCCCATGTCGACCTCTCGGCCGTCCGCCCGAGTACTTACCTGAGCGCACTCTCAAACTGACGAGAGTGCGCTGGCCCCCGTGCGAACTTTGCACGAGGGCTTTTTTGTTGGCCGGACGCCCTGAGACCTTCCAGATGCCAAAGGTGATCGGAAATGACTAGACCCAGCCCGGAGTCCCTGGCCCAGCGGGCCGCGGCGCAACGATCAGCGCCCCCCGCCGCCACCAGCGCCCAGTCCGCCCCCGTCGCGGCCACCGGCGCGCAGAGCCTCGTCAAGTCGCTGGAGGCGCTCGGGGTAGAGGTGGTCTTCGGGATTCCCGGCGGCGCCATCCTTCCCGCGTACGACCCGCTGTTCGACTCGAAGCTGCGCCACATCCTGGTCCGCCACGAGCAGGGCGGCGGGCACGCCGCGACCGGGTACGCCCAGGCCACCGGCAAGGTCGGCGTGTGCATGGCGACGTCGGGCCCTGGCGCGACGAACCTGGTGACGCCGATCGCGGACGCGTACATGGACTCGGTGCCGCTGGTGGCGATCACCGGCCAGGTGGCCCGCCCGGCGATCGGCACCGACGCCTTCCAGGAGGCGGACATCCAAGGCATCACGCTGCCGATCACCAAGCACAACTTCCTGGTGCAGTCCGCCGAGGACCTGCCCCGGGTGCTGGCCGAGGCGTTCCACCTGGCGGCCACCGGCCGCCCCGGTCCGGTCCTGGTCGACATCCCGAAGGACGTGCTGCAGGCGCAGACCACGTTCAGCTGGCCGCCGACGCTGGACCTGCCCGGATACCGGCCGACCCTGCACCCGCACGGCAAGCAGATCCGCGAGGCGGCCCGCCTGATCATGTCGGCCAAGCGCCCGGTGCTGTACGTCGGCGGCGGCGTGCTCAAGGCCCAGGCCACCGACGCGCTGCGCGAGCTGGCCGAGCTGACCGGCATCCCGGTGGTCACCACGCTGATGGCCCGGGGCGCGTTCCCCGACTCGCACACCCAGCACGTCGGCATGCCCGGCATGCACGGCACGGTGTCGGCGGTGTACGCGCTGCAGCGCAGCGACCTGCTGATCACCCTGGGTGCGCGCTTCGACGACCGGGTCACCGGCAAGCTGGACAGCTTCGCCCCGGACGCCCAGGTCATCCACGCCGACATCGACCCGGCCGAGATCGGCAAGAACCGCCACGCGGACGTGCCGATCGTGGGCGACGTCAAGCACGTGATCGAGGAGCTGATCACGGCGCTGAAGGCGGAGTCCCACCCGGCTCGCGAGGACTGGTGGGCGCAGCTCAACGACCTGCGCACCCGCTACCCGCTGGGCTGGGAGGAGCCGGAGGACGGCACGCTCGCCCCGCAGTACGTGATCAAGCGGCTGGGCGAGATCGCCGGTCCGGACGCGGTCTACGTGGCGGGCGTCGGCCAGCACCAGATGTGGGCCAGCCAGTTCATCTCGTACGAGAAGCCGGCCACCTGGCTCAACTCCGGCGGCCTGGGCACCATGGGCTACGCCGTCCCGGCCGCCATGGGCGCGAAGGTGGCCCGGCCCGACGCGGTGGTGTGGGCGATCGACGGCGACGGCTGCTTCCAGATGACCAATCAGGAGCTGGCCACCTGCGCGCTCGAAGGCATCCCGATCAAGGTGGCCGTCATCAACAACGGCAACCTGGGCATGGTCCGGCAGTGGCAGACGCTGTTCTACAACGAGCGCTACTCCAACACCGACCTGGGCACGCACAAGCACCGCATCCCCGACTTCGTGAAGCTCGCCGAGGCGCTGGGCTGCATCGGCATGCGCTGCGAGTCCGCCGAGGACGTCGACAAGACGATCGAGGCCGCCATGGCGATCAACGACGCGCCCGTGGTCATCGACTTCGTGGTCGGCAAGGACGCCATGGTGTGGCCGATGGTCGCCGCCGGCACCAGCAACGACGAGATCATGTTCGCCCGGGGCGTGCGTCCCACCTTCGACGAGGATGACATCTGATGAGTAAGCACACGCTTTCAGTGCTCGTCGAGAACAAGCCCGGTGTGCTGGCGCGCGTGGCGGGGCTCTTCTCGCGGCGCGGGTTCAACATCGACTCGCTGGCGGTGGGGGAGACCGAGCACCCCGAGGTCTCCCGCATCACGGTCGTCGTCAACGCCGACGAGCAGCCACTGGAGCAGGTCACCAAGCAGCTCAACAAGCTGGTCAACGTGCTGAAGATCGTGGAGCTGGAGGCCAGCACCGCGGTGCAGCGCGAACTCCTGCTGGTGAAGGTCCGGGCCGACCGCCCGGTGCGCTCGCAGGTGCTGGAGACGGTCGAGCTGTTCCGGGCCAAGGTCGTGGACGTGGCCCCGGATGCGCTCACCATCGAGGCGACGGGCACCGCCGAGAAGCTCGACGCGCTGCTGCGCGACCTGGAGCCGTACGGGATCAAGGAGATGGTGCAGTCGGGCCTGGTCGCCATCGGCCGCGGCTCGCGCAGCATCACCGCCAACCCGGCCCTGCGCCTGGCCGCCTGACCACCCACCCGGCGGCGGGCCTCCGGGCCCGCCCCACTCCCGCCGCAACTCTCAAAGAGTCGCGGCATCCCGAACCCTCCGAGGCCGCAAGTCTTTAAGAGTTGCGGCAGGGGAGGGCCGGGCGGGACGAGACGATCAACTGGTGGGACGCGGGATGGCCGCGTGCACCTGCCGCCGGGGGTCGGGGCGAAGATGCCCTGGCCCGGCGAGTGACCTTGAGAGGGAACGAGAATGGTTGAGATCTTCTACGACGACGACGCGGACCTGTCGATCATCCAGGGCCGCAAGGTCGCGGTGATCGGGTACGGCAGCCAGGGTCACGCCCACGCGCTGTCGCTGCGCGACTCGGGTGTCGACGTGCGCGTCGGGCTCAAGGAGGGCTCGAAGAGCCGCGCCAAGGCGCAGGAGCAGGGCCTGCGCGTGGTCACGCCGGCCGAGGCGGCGGCCGAGGCCGACGTCATCATGCTGCTGGCGCCGGACACCGCGCAGCGCTTCATCTACGCCGAGTCGATCGCCCCGAACCTGACCTCGGGCAAGGCGCTGTTCTTCGGCCACGGCTTCAACATCCGCTACGGCCTGATCACCCCGCCCGCGGACGTGGACGTGGCGATGGTCGCCCCGAAGGGCCCCGGCCACCTGGTGCGCCGCCAGTACGTCGACGGCAAGGGCGTGCCCTGCCTGATCGCCATCGAGCAGGACCCGACCGGCGGCGCGCAGGCCCTGGCCCTGTCGTACGCCAAGGCGATCGGCGGCAGCCGGGCCGGCGTCATCAAGACCACCTTCAAGGAGGAGACCGAGACCGACCTGTTCGGTGAGCAGGCCGTCCTCTGCGGTGGCGCGTCCGCGCTGGTCCAGGCGGGCTTCGAGGTGCTGACCGAGGCCGGGTACGCGCCCGAGGTGGCGTACTTCGAGTGCCTGCACGAGCTGAAGCTGATCGTGGACCTGATGTACGAGGGCGGCATCGCCCGTATGCGCTACAGCGTCTCCGACACCGCCGAGTACGGCGACGTCACCCGCGGCCCGCGCGTCATCGACGGCCGGGTCAAGGAGGAGATGAAGCGCATCCTCGGCGAGATCCAGAACGGCGAGTTCGCGCGCGAGTGGGTCGCCGAGGACGACAACGGCCGCCCGAACTTCACCAAGCTGCAGGAGCAGGGCGCGGTGCACCCGATCGAGGAGACCGGCGCCAAGCTGCGAGCCATGATGAGCTGGGTCGACCGGCCGATCACCGAGACCGCGTAAAGACTTTCCTCTCCCATAGGTGTCCGGCCGCGCAACCTTGCGGGCGGGCTTACCGGGCCGTGCCCAGGCGATCCCTGGGTACGGCCCGGTTTTTCTTGATCATGCCGTTTCGCCCGGTCAGCGCTTTCCGGCGCGCGCAGCGCGTTCTTGACCGGTTCCAAAGAGCGCCGGAAACGGACTGAGCAGCACGAACGTGAGTACCGTCACGCGGTGGCTTGGACCTGCGAAGCGCCCGCGAGCCCGTAGCATCGCGGGGGTAGGGCCCGACACGCAGTGCGGCGAACCGGGCTGAAGTCATCCAACTCTCTCCGTGAGGCAAGCTGTGACTCCCGTCGTTCTCATTGCCGAAGAACTCGCTCCCGCCGCGCTCGACGTGCTGGCGCACGACTTCGACGTGCGTCACGTCGACGGCACGGACCGGGCGGCACTGCTTGCCGCGCTGGCCGAAGCCGATGCCGTGATCGTGCGCAGTGCCACCCAGATCAACGCCGAGGCCATCGCCGCCGCGCCGCGCCTGAAGGTCATCGCCCGCGCGGGCATCGGCCTGGACAACGTCGAGGTGCCCGCCGCCACCGCCCGTGGCGTGATGGTGGTCAACGCGCCGACGTCCAACATCGTCTCGGCCGCCGAGCAGGCCATCGCGCTGCTGCTGGCCGTCGCCCGCAACACCGCCTCGGCGTCGTCGGCGCTGAAGAACGGCGAGTGGAAGCGCTCGAAGTACACCGGTGTCGAGCTGCAGGGCAAGACCGTCGGCGTGGTCGGTCTGGGCCGGATCGGCGTGCTGTTCGCGCAGCGCATCGCCGCGTTCGGCACCCGCCTGATCGCGTACGACCCGTACGTGCAGCCGGCCCGCGCGGCCCAGCTCGGCGTACGCCTGGTCGGCCTGGAGGAGCTGCTGCGCGAGAGCGACTTCATCTCGATCCACCTGCCGAAGACCCCGGAGACCGTCGGCCTGATCGGCGCCAAGGAGCTCCAGCTCGTCAAGCCCGACGTGCGGATCATCAATGCCGCGCGCGGTGGGCTGATCGACGAGGACGCGCTGGCGGAGGCGCTGGCCGAGGGCCGGGTCGCCGGCGTCGGCGTCGACGTGTACCTCAAGGAGCCGTGCACCACGTCGCCACTGTTCGCGTTCGACAACGTGGTCGCGACCCCGCACCTGGGCGCGTCGACGCACGAGGCGCAGGACAAGGCCGGCCTGGCCGTGGCCAAGAGCGTCAAGCTTGCGCTGCAGGGCGAGTTCGTGCCGGACGCGGTCAACGTCCAGGCCGGCGGCCTGGTCGCCGAGGAGGTGCGGCCGCTGCTGCCGCTGGCGGAGAAGCTGGGCAAGGTCTTCACGGCCGTGGCCGGTGGCGTCGCCGCCGGTGTCACCGTCGAGGTGCGGGGCGAGATCGTCAACCAGCACGACGTGTCGGTGCTGAAGCTGGCCGCCAGCAAGGGCCTGTTCAGCGCGATCGTCGAGGAGCAGGTCACCTACGTCAACGCGCCACTGATCGCGGCCGACCGCGGCGTCGAGATCGACCTGACCACCAACCCCGAGGTCAACGAGCACAAGAACCTGGTGACGGTGCGCGGCGCGCTGCCGGACGGGCGTACCGTCTCGGTCGCCGGCGCGGTGGTCACCCACGGCCTGCGCGAGCAGATCAAGCTGACCGAGCTGGACGGCTTCGACCTGGAGCTGGACGCCGACGGCAACCTGCTGTTCTTCCGCTACGCGGACCGGCCCGGTGTGGTGGGCGCGGTCGGCACCGTGCTCGGCGCGGTCGGCGTGAACATCGCGGCGATGCAGGTGGCCCGGCGCGAGGCCGGCGGCGAGGCGCTGATGACGCTGACCGTCGACTCGCCGGTCGCGGCCGACCTGCTGCAGCGTGCCGCCGAGAACATCGGCGCGGCGTCGGTCAGCGCGGTTGATCTCACCGAAGAGTGAGCAGGCGCTTGCGTAGCGTGTTGTCCGCTGGGTAACCTGCACGGGTGTCCACTGCGGACACGCTTGTCACGCGTTCGGGACGGGTCTTCGGGTGACCCCTGCCGCGGCGGGTGACGAGCAGCCAGACGAGCACCGTTCGGCCCGGTGAGCTGTTGCCGCAGCTCACCGGGCCGAACTGCGTACCAGGGCAGAATTTCTTGCCCGAGTGGCGCACTCTCGTCGGCATGATTCCTCTCGTCGGCCACCGGGGCCGGGCAGCAGAATGCCGGTCATGCCGATGACCGAGCCCATGACCGCGTGGCGGGACCTGCCGGTGGCGCGACGCGAGGAAGCCCGTCGTGCGGGCCGGGCCGGAACGGTGCCCGCAGATCCCACGGTGCAGGACGCCATGATCGCCCGCCATCACGCCTGGCTGCGCGGCAGCAGGTGGTCGGCCTGGTTGGTCCTGGCGCTCGTGCCCGTGGTGCTGCTGGTCACCTGGCGCGCCGACGGCCCGGCACAGTCATGGGTGCGCCTCGCGGGCGTCGGGGCCATGGTGCTCGCGTCGGCCGCCCTGATGGGCGTCGAGATCGCCCGCGGCCGGTGGGCCCGGACCGTCGCGCCCGCCCGGGTGGCCGCCGCACTGCGGGACACCCGCGGCGCGGTGCCGACGGAAGGACGGCAGTCAGGGATCGGCCTGCCGCTCATCGCCATCCCTCTGTTCGGCGTGCCGGTCGTGTACCTGTACCTGATGATCGACACGTGGGACATGGAGCGTGACCTGCAGGCGGAGGCGTTCCCGGGGGAGCCGTTCGACTGGGGCGCCCTACGCGGCTGGGCGATCGTGTGGGCGCTCACCCTGCTCGTGCCTGCGTTGATCAGCCTGGTCCACGCGTACCGGCTGCGGCCCTTCGACCGCGGGCCCGCGGTCCGGGTGGACGAGGCGGGCATCTGGATCCGGCGGCTGCGGGTCACCGTGCCCTGGACCGAGGTCGTCGGCCTGCACGCCGTCGGCCCGAACACGCGCGACGGCGTGGGCCTGGCCGTGCAGGTGCGCGACCCGGACCGGATCGTGGCGCTGAGCACCTACCCGGCCTGGTCACGCCGGTATCTGCTGTGGGGGTTGCGCGGCGGCGACCGGTGGATCGTGGTTGACGAGCACCTGCTGCGCGAGCCCGCCGACGGGCTGCTGGCCGCGGCACTGGCCTACCAGGCGACCCACCCGCCCGCGTCCGGCGCGCAGGGCGGCTGGGGCTGGTGGTGAGCGGCCACGGCCGTTGATCCGTTTTTGTGGACGCCCGGTGCCCCTGTAGGGCGTCCAGCGTCCACGAAAACGGATCAACGCACTGCGCCTGCTGTCATGGGCGGTTCGCGGTGATTGCGGTGTCAGAACGGGTAGGCGGATCGCTGGACGGCGACCGGAGCGTGGGCGTCGAGGAAGGCGCCGACCGGGTCGACGATGCGCGGATCGCCGAGGACCCGGCGGTGTCCGAGCCCGCTCGTGATCAGCAGCTGTGAGCCCGGATAGGCGGCGTGGATCCGGTGGGCGTGGTCGACGCCGACCACGTCGTCGTCGGTGTCGTGCACGACGAGCAGCGGGACCGCCAGCGCGGCCGGTTCGTGCACGCTGGAGAACCGCTGCCACAGGTCGGCGACGCCGATGTCGCGCACCGAGTGCTCGCGCAGGTGCCGGGCGAGTGAGGGGCGCAGGCGCAACTGCCGGGTGAACTCGGTGACGAGGTGGTCGAATTCGGCCGGACCGGCGACCGCGACCAGGCAGCCGGCGCGCAGTCCGGTACGCAGCGCGTGGAAGGCGCAGGGCACGCCGAAGGAGTGCGCGACGACGGCCGCGAAGTCGCCGTGCCGTTCCTGCAGTGCTCGCATGATGCGCTCGTACTGGAGCAGGTTGGTCGTGGTGCCGCCGGAGTCGCCGTGGCCGGGCGCGTCGAAGGTGACCGGGCTGTAGCCGCGGTCGAGCAGGTCGGCGATCATCCCGGCGAACCGGGAGCCGCGCGAGCTCCAGCCGTGCACGAGCAGCACCGGCCGGCTGCCGTCGCCCCAGCTGTAGGTGGCGACCGCGACACCGTCGAGATCGACCTGTCCGACCGTGGCCGCCGTGTGCACGTCCTGCTCGCGAGGGTGGACCGCGGCGCGCCCGGCCGGGCGGAAGAAGAGCTGGTAAGCCATGCGCCGGGCGAGGGGCGGGGCGAGCACGGCGGTGGCGTTGAGGAGCCGCCCGGTCATCAGGATCGCTGCCTTCATGACGGCAGGCTAGCAATCAATAAGAACGACCGATCGGTTAGTTATCTCACAGTGCCTCAGGGCTCGCGCACTGCCCCAGGTCACAGTGGTAATCCGGCCGCCGGAGACTGGTTCGTGGCAGCATTCCGGCATGAGTGAGTCGTCCCAGACCGAGATCGTCATCGCGCCGGTCGGTTTCGAGCACCTGCGCCAGGTTCTCGACCTCGGCTACCGGGTCTTCGACACGACGGTGAAGCCGTACACCTCGTGGTCGCTGACCGCCGTCGCCGAGCACCTGGACAGCGGCGACAGCGCGTGCTGGGTGGCACTGGACGGCGCCAAGGTGGTCGGCTTCGTGCTCGGCTCGCAGACCTTCGAGCTGCGCGACGACTGGGGCTACCTGGAGTGGATCGCGGTGGACCCGGCGTACCAGGGCAGGGGCATCGCGGGGCGGCTGGTGAACGCCTGCTGCGAGGCGCTGTTCGCGGGCGGGGCGAGTCGGGTGGTGACCGACGTCGAGTCGTCCAACAGCGCGTCGGCGACACTCATGTCGCGCAACGGCTTCGCGCCCGCGGTCACGGTGACCCTGTTCGTGCGCAGCAGCCAGCCCGACGAGGAGCCCGGGCGGGCCGTACGCGGCGTCTCCAAGCGCCCCCTGATTCGCAGCGGCCGGCTGCTCGGCGACCACCGCAATCCCTGACCGCGAAGTCCACATGGTGGAACGGATGTACCGTTGGGTGGGAGTGAGGCTTAACGTTCGGTAGACATGTGGCATGAGCGGTAGGGAGCGGGCTGGCATGCGGATCGCGGTCGTGGCAGGGGACGGTATCGGCGCCGAGGTGGTGGCGGAGGGGCTCAAGGTCCTCGACGCGGTGCTGCCGGGCGTGGAGACCACTCCGTACGACCTGGGCGCGGCGCGTTACCACCGCACCGGTGAGGTGTTCCCGGACTCGGTGCGCGACGAGCTGGCCCAGCACGACGCGATCCTGCTCGGTGCGGTCGGCGACCCCAGCGTGCCGCCGGGTGTGCTGGAGCGGGGCCTGCTGCTCAAGCTGCGCTTCGACTTCGACCAGTACGTCAACCTGCGTCCGTCGCGCCTGTGGCCCGGGACCGCGGGCCCGCTGGCGAACGTCAAGCCGGGCGAGATCGACTTCGTCGTCGTGCGCGAGGGCACCGAGGGCCTGTACGCGGGCGCCGGCGGCGGCCTGCACCGGGGCACCCCGGCGGAGATCGCCACCGAGGAGAGCCTGAACACCCGCCACGGCGTGGAGCGGGTCATCCGCGATGCCTTCGCGCGGGCGGCCGGCCGGACCCGCCGCAAGGTCACCATGGTGCACAAGACCAACGTGCTGACCCACGCGGGCGGCCTGTGGGCGCGCACCTTCGCCGAGGTGGCGAAGGAGTTCCCGGACATCGCGACGGAATACCAGCACGTCGACGCGGCGGCCATGTTCATGGTGACCAACCCGCAGCGCTACGACGTGATCGTCACCGACAACCTGTTCGGCGACATCCTCACTGACATCGCGGCCGCCGTCACCGGTGGCATCGGCCTGGCCGCGAGCGGCTGCATCAACCCGACCCGGGCGTTCCCGTCGATGTTCGAGCCGGTGCACGGCTCCGCTCCGGACATCGCGGGCCAGGGCAAGGCCGACCCCGTGGCGGCGATCCTGTCGGTGGCGCTGTGCCTGGAGCACCTGGGCCACCCCGACGAGGCTCGCAAGATCGAGGAGGCCGTGGCGACGGAGCTCTCCGGGCGCACCGGCGAGCCGATCCGCACCGCCGAGGTCGGCGACCGGGTATCCGTACTCGTAGCATGACCGCAGGGCTCCGGTCCGCGCGGTGACCGGGGTGGATGCGTACAAACTGCCCAGGTCATCGGCCGGGCTGGGGTTGAACGACCGTTAGAGGTAAGTTTTCCCCCAGATCCCCGAACGATGGAGGGCAGCGCGCATGAGTGGCGGTGGCACGATCGACTTCGAGATCCGTCCGAGTTCGCAGCCGGTATCGGCCACGGAGCGCGAGGCGCTGCTGGCCAACCCCGGTTTCGGGCGGGTCTTCACCGATCACATGGTGACCATCCGGTACGCCGAGGGCAAGGGCTGGTACGACGCGCGCGTCGAGGCGCGGGCGCCGATCCCGATGGACCCGGCCACGGCCGTACTGCACTACGCCCAGGAGATCTTCGAGGGCATGAAGGCGTACCGCCGGGCCGACGGCCAGGTGGGCTTCTTCCGCCCCGACGCCAACGCCCGCCGGTTCGCCGAGTCGGCGCACCGCATGGCGATGGCCCCGCTGCCGGAGGACCTGTTCCTGAACTCGATCCGGCAGCTCGTCGGCATCGACCAGGAGTGGATCCCGACCAGCGCCGAGGGCAGCTTGTACCTGCGCCCGTTCCAGTACGCCAGCGAGGTCTTCCTCGGCGTGCGGCCCGCGCGCGAGTACCTGTACTGCCTGATCGCGTCGCCGGTCGGGCCGTACTTCTCCGGCGGGCTCAAGCCGGTCACCATCTGGGTGTCCGACGACTACACCCGGGCGGCCCCCGGCGGCACCGGCGCGGCCAAGTGCGGCGGCAACTACGCCGCCTCGCTGCTCGCCCAGGCCCAGGCCGCTGAGAACGGCTGCGACCAGGTCGTCTACCTCGACGCCGTGGAGCGCAGGTACGTCGACGAACTGGGCGGCATGAACGTCTTCTTCGTCCGCAAGGACGGCTCGATGTTCACGCCGGAGCTGAACGGCTCGATCCTGCCCGGCATCACCCGCGACTCGGTCATCACGCTCGCCCGCGAGCAGGGCCGGCAGGTCGAGGAGCGCCCGGTCACCATCGACGAGTGGCGCGACGGCGCGCGCAGCGGCGAGATCGTCGAGACCTTCGCCTGCGGCACCGCCGCCGTGCTCACCCCGATCGGCACCGTGCGCGGCGTCGACGGCGAGTTCAAGCTCGGCGACGGCGGCACCGGCCCGGTCACCGCCGCCCTGCGCCAGACCCTCGTGGACATCCAGTACGGCCGCGCGACCGACCCCCACGGCTGGACCACCACCCTCTAGCCAGGTCTCGGACAAAGGAAGGGCACCTTCTTAACGCTCCGCGTTATAGAAGGTGCCCTTCTTAACGCCGTGGGTGCCTTTGGCTGGGAGGTCGCGACCGGACGCCGGAAACGGCCGACGGCGCACGACGCCGCAGCCGCGACGCGGGAACCCCTACCGAGACGCGGGACTCTACCGAGAGAGGCGGGAGCCGCGGCGAGAATGACGTGGGAACCTCAGCGAGAGAGACGCAGGGACCGCGGCGAAAGAGGAGGCGCGGCGCCCCGCTCGGCGGCGTTGCCGCATAGCAGATCCACACCGCCGGTGGCGGTTTTCCACAAGCGGTGCTTCGTCCACAGGCGAGCCTGGTCGTGTGGTTGTCCGCGGTGGCGGCGACGGCGACCCTGCCGTGCATGACTTCCGACTCCGCCCCCGTGCTCGACGAGCTGGCGCACCGCCAGCAGCAACTGCTCACCCGCGCACAGGTGCTGGCCACCGGGCACACCGACATGATGATCTACCGTCGGATCCAGACCGGCCGCTGGCAGCGGGTGCTCGCCGGCGTCTACTGCGTGCACGGCGGCGCACTCACCGACGAGCAGCGCCGCGTCGCGGCAGCCCTGTACGCGGGCCCCGACGCGCAGATCACTGGCCCCTGCGCGCTGTCCTGGTACGGCTTCCGCGCCCTGCCGCCCGCGCCCGAGGTGAACCTCCTCGTCCCGCACGCGACCCGCTGCCGTTCCAACGGCTTCGCCGTGGTGAAGCGGGCACTGTCCCTGGACAGCCGTGCCCGCCACACCGAGCACTACCGGGTGGCCAGCCCGGCCCGCGCGGTCGTCGACACCTGTCGTGAGCTGCGCGAGCTGCGGATCGTCCGGGCGGTCATGGCGGAGGCGGTGCAGCGGTTCCGGGTGCCGTTGAAGGGGCTTGACCTGGAGATCCGGCGAGCGGGTCGCAGCCGCACCGCGGTGGTGCGCAAGGTGCTGGCCGAGATTGCGGGAGGTGCGCGCTCAGTACCCGAGGCGCAGGCCCGTGCCCTGCTCGCCAACCTGCCGGAACTGGGCACGGTGCTGTGGAATCCGCGGCTGGCGCTGACGGACGGCACGCCGCTGCCCACGCCCGACGGCTACGTGCCGGGCGCGGCGCTGGCGATCGAGGTGGACTCCCGCGAGTTCCATCTGAGCCCCGAGGACTGGGCCCGTTCGCTGGAGCGGCACAACCTGCTCGGACGGCACGGCGTCCAGGTGCTGCACTTCACGCCCTCGTTCGTGGCGGGTCGCCCGGAAGAGGTACGCCGGATCGTCGCCGAGGCCGCGACCCTGAGGAAGGGGTTCCGTACCAGCGTGCGCGTGGTGCGGAGTTAACAAGATGCCCTTCCTCTACGAAAACCGATGGGAAGAGCTGCTGCTCGTCTCGCTGACGCGAGCCGACGATGCCCTTCCCTCGCTCGAAGGAGGGGGTCAGCGGGGTGGGCGGTGGGTGCTGGTGGGGCGGGATCCCGAGGGGCGGGAGCCGTGCGGGCGGGTGCCGGCGGGTCGGGTGCCTGCCCAGCGTGCTGCGAACGATCGTATGACCCCAAATTGGGACTCGACGTGCGCCAGGTGCCGTTCTACGTTGTCAGGTGCCATGTCGGACCTCCTCGATACCTCACCTAACGACCGCGCTGACGGGCGGTCGCTGCCCGGTGCGCGTCACCGGGCGGGTTCGAGGGGTGGCAGGACTGCTGCTCAGACTGCTCGGCGCAGGGTCGGGGTGGGTTTGAGGGCGGCGGGCCGGGGCAGGGCTTTCGGGGCGAGCCGGCGGCGTGCGGTGACAGGCAGGTCCAGGAACGAGGCGTCGAGCGCCACCAGCGCCTGTACCAGGGCGGACTGGAACTCGTCCGGGTCGGGCAGCTGCCAGCCGATGCTTTGCGGCGACACCTTCCAGCGGATCGGCCCGTCGGGCAGGACCGTGGGCGGGGCGGGGATCCACGAGCCGATGGAGTGGCGCACCACGTCGACCCGGTGGTCCAGTTCCGGGGCGAGCGTGCCGCCCGAGCGCATCAGGAACATCCAGCTGCCCGCGGCGGTGACCGCGACGGGGCCGCGTACGCGGCCCGCGGACGTCGCGCGGCCGGGGCCGGTCGGCGGCCCGCACACGGCCCGTGAGCCGAGCAGAGCGGGCACCTCCAGCACGTCGAAGGCGTATCCGGTGGGCAGCAGCAGCGCGTGCGGGCGCTCGCTCCACCACTGGTCGAACTGCTCGGACCTGACGCTCGCCCGGGTCTCCCAGTCGTCGTACAGCGGGTGGCTGCTGGTGGCGAAGCAGTTCGTGCGGTCGCAGGCCATGCGCCGGCCGTTGAAGTATCCGCCTGGCATCACCGCCCAGCCATGCTCGGCGAAACGCTGCGCTGCCAGGCGCAACCGCCGCCGTAACAGGCCTTTGCCGAACGGCGCCTGTGGCCACCGCATGAGTCCGACCCCCTCTTCCGGGTTAAGGGAATCGATCCTGGAGATCGACATCCACGAAAGCCGTCACCGATGCGTCGAGTCGTCGTTACATCGACAACAGTCCAGAGCAACCGTCTGAATGCATTGTCCAACTGCAACTTGCATCTGAAGATACGAGTGTCGGACCGGATGTGGGCGCACAGACTGTGCGACTCGGTCAGACCGACCCGATGAGGGGAGGGCTGGAGGATGGACGAGCTGCCGATAGGGCGCCGGGTGTCATACTGGCGCAACCGCCGGAAGATGTCGCAGCAGGTCTTCGCCGACCGCCTGGGCAAGTCGAAGAGCTGGGTGGACAAGGTGGAGCGCGGCGTGCGCCGGCTCGACAAGTTCTCGGTCGTGTACGAGATCGCCGACGTGCTCCAGCTCGACGTCCAGCTGCTGCTGGGCAAGGACCCGGAGCGCCGGCCCGACAGCATGAACTGCATCGACCAGATCGAGGTCGCCGAGATCCGCTCCGCGCTGGAGCGCTACGACCAGATCAGCGCGTTCTTCTACGCGGCCGCCGAGCCGCCGCCGATCGCGGAGATGCGCAAGGCCGCCCTGCACGCGTGGCAGACCTGGGAGCACGGCCGCTACGGCGTGCTGGCCCGCGCGCTGCCCAAGCTGCTGCGCGACGCCCAGGCCGCCGACACGGCGTACGCCCACTCCGACGACTCCCGCGAGGCCGCGCACCTGCTCGGCCAGGTGTACCAGCTGGCGTCCTCGGTGCTGCGCAAGCTCGGCGAGCTGGATCTGAGCTGGCTGGCCGCGGACCGCTCCATCGCGGTGTCGCAGCGGGCCGGCGACCAGCTGCTCGCCGGGGTGGCCACCACCCGGGTCGCCAACGCGCTGCGGGCGCTTGGCCGACACCGGGCGGCACTCGAAGTCAACGTCAACATCGCCAACCGGCTCTGCCCGACCCCGGGCGAGACCGCCGACGACCAGCTCTCGGTGTACGGCTTCCTGCTGCTGCAGGGCGCGATGGCCGCCTCCTGCATCGGCGACAGCGCGACGATGCGCGACCTGCTGACCGCGGCCCAGGACGCGGCGGCCGGGCTCGGCGGCGACAAGAACCACTACTGGACCAGCTTCGGCCCGACCAACGTGCTGGTGCACCGGGCCGCGGCGGCGGTGGAGCTGGGCGAGGGCGGCCTGGCCATCGCCATCCACGACGGGCTGGACCCGACCGCGTTCAACGCGATGCTGCCCGAGCGCCGCGCCCACCACTACCTCGACATGGCGCGCGGTTTCGCCCAGGTCGGCGACGTCGAGCGGGCGGGCGAGATGCTGCTGGAGGGTGACCTGCTGGCGCCCGCAGAGATCCGCTGCCGCCCGATCGCCCACGAGGTGCTCAGCGACGTGCTGCGGCGCACCCGCGGCACGCCCACTGCCGCGCTGGCCGAGCTGGCCGAACAGATGGGGGTGGGTGTGTGAACCGGCCCGTGCTGTACGTCATCGCCTGCGGCTCGCCGGTGACCCGGGACGTCGGGCTGCTGGTCGGGCTCGCCCAGGAGCGCGGGTACGACGTGTGCGTGGTCGTCACGCCGGACGGGCGCAAGTTCGTCGACGTGCCGCAGCTCGCGGCGCTGACCGGACACCCGGTGCGCAGCACCTACAAGAACCCGGGTGATCCCGACGTGCTCCCGTCGCCGGACGCGCTGGTCGTGGCCCCGGCGACGGTGAACACCGTGAACAAGTGGGGCGCGGGCATCGCGGACACGCTGGCCCTGGGGCTGATCGTGGAGAGCCAGGGCAAGGGGCTGCCGATCGTGGCGATGCCGTTCACCAACGCGGCGATGGCCCGGCACCCGGCGTTCCAGGAGAACATCGTGCGGCTGCGCGGCTGGGGCATCACCGTGCTGTACGGCGACGACGTGCTGAAACTGCCCGCCCCCGGCGAGGGCGACGCGTACCGCCACGAGTTCCCGTGGGCGCTGGCCCTGGACGCGGTGGAGAAGCTCTGCCCGCCGGGAGCCTGACGCCGCCCGCGCCACGCGGGGCCGCGCCCGTTGCGCAGTAGTCTGTCCGGGTGACCTGGACTGTCGCGTCTTTCACCGCACTGCTGGAGACCGAGTTCCCGCCGCGGTGGGCCGAGCCGTGGGACCGCGTCGGGCTGGTCGTCGGGCGTCCCGAGCAGCCGGTGACGCGCGTGCTGGCGGTGGTCGACGTGCTGCCGAGCACGGTCGCCGAGGCGCTCGACACCGGCGCCGACATGATCATCGCGCACCATCCGCTGCTGCTCAGCGGCGTGTCGTCGGTGGCCGCGACGACCTACCAGGGCCGGATCATCCACGACCTGATCGGCAACGGGGTGGCGCTGTACGTCGCGCACACCAACGCCGACGTCGCCGAGCCCGGTGTCAGCGACGCGCTCGCAGACGCCCTCGGCCTGCTCGACACCCGCCCGTTGCGGGCCACCGAGGAGGGCTGCGGCTTCGGCCGGATCGGCCGCCTGCCCGCGCCGCTGACCCTGGGCGAGTTCGCGCACCTCGCGGCCGCCTCGCTGCCGGTCGCCAACTGGGGCGTACGCGTCTCCGGCGACCCGGCCCGGCCGGTGTCCACCGTCGCGGTGTGCGGCGGGTCCGGCGACGAGTTCATCCCCGACGCCGTCGCCGCCGACGTGGACGTCTACCTGACGGGGGACCTCAAACACCACCGCGTCGCGGACCTGCGGGCCTCGGGCGGCCCGGCGCTGGTCGACGCGGGGCACTACGCCACCGAGCGGCCCTGGCTGACACCCCTGGCCGCCTGGCTGCGTACGGCGACCGGACTTGAGACCATCGTCTCCGACACGACCACCGACCCGTTCGGGTTCCACGCCTGCGCGACACTTGACCCGGTCGCCTGAACGTGGCCTTTGACAACTGGACAACCGCGAGAGAAGGAGTGCCGACGTGAAGGCCGACCCGAAGGACCAGCAGCGGTTGCTCGACCTGCAGGCGATCGACACCACGCTGCAGCAGCTGGCGCACCGGCGCAAGAACCTGCCGGAGTTCGCCGAGCTGGACGTGCTCGGCAAGGCGATCGGCCGGCTGGAGGACGAACGGGCCCGCGCCGAGGTCGACGTCGACGACCTCGACCGCGACATCGCCCGGCTGGAGCGCGAGGTCGACACCGTACGCCAGCGCCGGGCCAAGGACCAGCAGCGTATGGACGACGGGCGGCTGCCCGCGCGGGAGCTGACCGCGCTGGAGCACGAGATCGGCTCGCTCACCCGGCGGCAGTCGGAGCTGGAGGACGCCGAGCTGGAGCTGATGGAGAAGCGTGAGACGGCGCAGGGCGCGCTCGAGGCGGTCGACGAGAAGATCTCCGTCGCCCGGGAGAAGCGCATCGCCGCGGAGACCCGCCGGGACGAATCCATCGCCGAGATCGCCAAGGAGGCGGAGTGGAAGCAGACAGCCCGCCGTCCGCTGGCCGCCGATCTGCCCGCCGAGCTGGTGCAGCTGTACGACAAGATCCGTGAGTCGTCCGGCGGGCTCGGCGCGGCCCTGGTGCAGCACGGCCGCTGCGGCGGCTGCCGCCTGGAGCTGTTCGGCGCGGACCGCAACCGGGTCAAGACCGCCGCCCCGGACGAGGTCGTGCGCTGCGAGGAGTGCCGCCGCATCATGGTCCGCACGGCGGAGTCCGGGCTGTGAGCATCGGAAAGGTCATCGTCGAGGCCGACGGCGGCGCGCGCGGCAACCCCGGCCCGGCCGGGTACGGCGCGGTCGTGCGCGACCCGGCCAGCGGCGAGGTGCTCGCCGAACGGGCCGCCGCACTCGGCGTGACCACCAACAACGTCGCCGAGTACCGGGGGCTCATCGCGGGGCTGCAGGCCGCCGCCGAGCTGGGCGCGTCGCAGGTCGAGGCGCGTATGGACTCCAAGCTGGTGGTCGAGCAGATGTCCGGCCGCTGGCAGATCAAGCACCCGGGGCTGCGCCCGCTCGCCGCCGAGGTGGCCACGCTGGTGCGTAAGTTCGACCAGGTCACGTACACGTGGATCCCGCGCGAGCGCAACCGGGCCGCCGACGCCCTGGCCAACGCGGCCATGGACGCCGCCAAGGGCGGGGCGGGCACGAGCGGCCTGGACGGGGAGACCGCGTTCGGCATCGTCACCGCATGGGACGCGGACGCCTTCCCGGCCATCCCCGAATCCGGCGAACCGGCAACGGGCGCCGGGTCGGGCCGGGTGGCCGGTCAGGGCACCGCGGGAACCAGCCGGGCCGCCGGCTCCGGTTCTGCCGCGGGCTCGGGCAAGTCCGCCGCCACGGCGGGGCGGCCACGCGAGGACTGGGCCCCGCGAACCGCCCCGGCCACCCGGCTGGTGCTGGTCAGGCACGGGGAGACCGAACTGACCGCGCAGAAGCGCTACTCCGGCCGTGGTGACGTGCCGCTGTCGGCGGTGGGGGAGGAGCAGGCCGCGGCCGCCGGACGGCGGGTCGCGGGGCTGCGCCCCGACCGGGTGGTCAGCTCGCCGCTCAGCCGGTGCAAGGCCACCGCGGCGGCGATCGCGTCCGCGGCGGGCGGCATCCCGGTCAGCGTCGAGGCCGACCTGATCGAGTGCGATTTCGGCGTGTGGGAGGGGCTGACCTTCGGCGACGTGCGCGAGCAGTACCCGGCCGAGCTGGACGCCTGGCTGGCCTCGACCTCGGTCGCGCCGCCGAAGGGCGAGTCGTTCCAGCAGGTCGCCAAGCGGGTGCGCGGGGTGATGGGCAAGCTGCAGAAGGCGTACGAGGGCCAGACGGTCGTCATCGTGTCGCACGTGTCGCCGATCAAGCTGATCCTGCGCGACGCGCTCGCGGCGGGCGACGCGTTCCTGTACCGGCTGCTGCTGGACCCGGCCGGCGTCTCGGTCGTCGACGTGTGGCCCGACGGGGGCGTCTCGGTGCGCTCGGTCAACGACACCGCACACCTGCTGCCCAGCGCCTGACAAACGTCAGGAAGGGCACCTGCCACAACGCGGAGCGTTGTGCGGGTGCCCTTCCTTCGGTCTAGGCGAGGGTGAAGCGGACGAGGCGCTTCGTCGGGTCGGCCTGGGTGAGGCGGACGGTGATCTGGTCGCCGGCGGTGAGCTGGCCGTCGCAGCGGGCGCGGACCGCGGGCTCGGTGAGAGCGACCGTGCCGCCGGGCTTGCCGTGGTTGGTGTCGAGCACGGTCGCGGGGAAGGTCTCGCCGATGCGGTCGGCCAGGATGGTCGCCTCGACCAGGTCGATCGCGCCGCGTTCGGCCGCGGAGGAGACGCGGTCGGTGCCGGACATGACGGCGGGCAGCTCGGGCAGGGCCGCGGCGGCCCAGGCGGGCACCTCACGGCCGTCGTGCAGGGCCAGGCACACCTCGGTGACGTACCGGTCGGCCAGGCGGCGCAGCGGAGCCGTGACGTGGGCGTACGCCGCCGCGACGGCGCTGTGCTCCGGCTGCTCCGGCACCTGCCCGGCGAACGGCGTGTACCCGGCTCCGCGCAGCAGCTCCGCGGCCTCGTCGACGAACGCGGCGTCCTTGGGCCGGGCCGGGTCGAGCCCCGCGAGCACCTGGCCCACGGTCATGTCCGCGGGCCAGTCCATGCCCAGGCCCTTCGCCGCGATCCGCAGCCGGGCCACCGCCTCCGGATCCGGAGCGGGCATGGTGCGCAGCAGGCCGATCCGCCCCGCCAGCATGATGTCCGCGGCCGCACGGCCGGTCAGCAGCGAGATCTGGGCGTTCCACTCCTCGGCCGGCAGCGGAGCGCGCAGGCGCAGCTGCCAGCCCGCGCCGTGCGGTTCGATCTCCTGCTCGGGCATGGGCAGGTTGATCGCGCCTCGCTCCAGGCCACGCGTGGTCAGCAGCCGGCCCAGTTCCGGCAGCAGTTCGATCGGCTCGGCGAGCACACCCTTGTCCACATCGGCCTGTACGCCCTCGTAGGCGAGCTTGGCCCGGCTGCGCACCCGCGCCCGCTGCATGTGTACGCCGATCGTGTCGCCGTCGGCGGAGACGTCGATCGTCCACACCACCGCGGCCCGGTCCACGCCGGGCAGCAGGCTGACCGCGCCCTCGCTGAGCACCGGCGGGTGCAGCGGCACCTTGCCGTCGGGCAGGTAGACCGTCTGCCCGCGCCGCCAGGTCTCAGCCTCCAGCGGGCTGTCCTGGGCGACGTAGGACGCGACGTCGGCGATGGCGTAGTGCACCCGGTAGCCGCCGTCGCGGCGGAACAGGCACACGGCCTGGTCCAGGTCGCGCGATCCGGGCGGGTCGATGGTGACGAAGGGCAGGTCGGTGCGGTCGGCGTCGGGCAGCTTCACCTCGGCGGCCGCTGCCTCTGCCTGCGCCTGCGCGGCGGGCGGGAAGCCGTCGGGCAGTTCCAGCTCGCGACGCAGTCCGGTGAAGTCGATGGCCTCGGCGTGCAGTCGGCGGTATGCCATTGGTCATTCTTACCAGGTGTGCGCGCGCCGCGGCCCCGCCCGTACGGGCGGTGCCGGCGACTCGGTGCCATCCGCAGGTCACGCTGTGGATGACACCGATCAGGGCGACGCTGCCCCGCTAACGCATGGCTGTGCGGGCCATCTTCTTCATCGCCGTCTTGCGCATGGTGGCCTTGCGGGCCGGGGCGGTCTTCGCCATCGCCTTGCGGGCGGGCGCGCTCTTGCGGGCGGTGGTCGCCTTCTTCATCGGCGTCACCTTCTTGGCCGCCATGGTCTTCTTCGCCGTGGTGCGGCCGGTGGCGGTCCTGCGTACCCCTGCGGTGATCTTCTTTGCTCCGGTCGTCTTGCGGGCGGCCGTAGTCTTCTTCGCCGCCGCGGTGGTCTTCCGGGCGGTGGTCGTCTTCCGGACCGCAGTGGTGCTCTTGCGCGCCGGCGAGGTCTTCTTCGCGGTCGTGGTCTTGCGGACCGTGGTCGTCTTGCGGGCCGTCGCCTTGCGGGCGGGCGAGGTCTTCTTCGCGACCGTGGTCTTCTTCGCCGCGGTGGTCTTTCTGGCAGGCGACGCCTTCTTGGCGGTCGTCTTGCGGGCCGCGGTGGTCTTCTTCGCGGCGGCCGTCTTCTTCACCGCGGCGGTGATCCTCCGGACGCCGGTGCTCCGCGCCGCCGCCGTGGTCTTCTTGGCGGTCGCCTTCTTCGCGGTGGTCTTGCGCGCGGCAGTGGTCTTCTTCGCGGCCGTCGTCGTCTTCTTGGCGGCGGCGGTCTTCTTGACCGCCGTCGTCTTCTTGACGGCGGCCTTCTTGGCCGGTGACGTCTTCTTCGCCGCGGTGGTCTTCTTCGCGGTGGTCGTCTTGCGGGCCGTGGCGGCCTTCTTCAGCGGCGTCGTCTTCTTGGCGGCGGTCGTCTTCTTCGCCGTCGTGGTCTTCTTCGCGGCCGTCTTCTTGACCGCGGCCGTGACCTTCTTGACGCCGGTGGCGCGGGCGGCCGCCGTGGTCTTGCGCGCGGCCGTGGTCTTCTTCGCGGCGGTGGTCTTCTTCGCCGCCGCGGTGGTCTTCTTGGTGGTGGCCTTCTTGGCCGGGGACGTCTTCTTGGCGGTGGTCTTCTTCGCCGTGGTCGTCTTGCGCGCTGTGGTGGTCTTCTTGGCGGGCGAGGTCTTCCTGGCAGGCGCGGCCTTCTTCGCCGCGGCCGGCCGGCTCGGCGCCTTCTTGGCTACCGCCTTCTTGGCAGCGGCCTTCTTCGCTGGGGCCTTCTTCGCTGCGGCCTTGGCTACGGCCATCGCTTGTCCTCCTCACGGGAACGTCCTGCCGGAATGTCTCCGGCGGAACCGCGAAACAGCGGTGGCCACGGCGCTTCCTCCCGCGCACTGCTGCTCCAGACATCACTGTGCGCCGCAAAAGGCCCATGTGCTGGCGAAATCCGTAAAAAAGTCAAATTGCTATGAGTGCCGATGTCACCGCTCCACAGTGCACGTATCGCGGCATCGGTTGCCCCGCCGCGCTTTGCGGCACGCGGGGCTCAGGTCTGGCGAGGACCCGCCAACCCGGCCAACCGCGCCAGGATCGCCCGTTGCGGCTCGGTCTCCGGCACCGCAAGCCCACGCGCGGCACCGATCGCGGCCATCGCGTCCGCGGCGCTCGCCCCGAGCCGGATCAGCACCCCGCCCGCGATGACGGTGGCCCGGCCGATCCCGCCGAAACAGTGCGCCAGCACGAACCGCCCGGCCGCCACCTCGTCGGCGAGCTGCTCCGTCAGCGCCTGGTACGCGGCGAAGTCCGGCACGCCCAGATCAGGGATGGGGAAGGAGACGAACCGCATCCCGGCCGCACGCACCGCCGCCGCCTCGCCGCGCAGGTCGAGCCGGTCGTATTCGGGGCCGGTCAACGCGGAGACCACGATGTCGACCCCGTGCCGGCGCAGGCGGGCTACCTCGTCGTCCAGCCAGTCGCCGCCCGCCGGACGCGGCATCACCGCAAGCTTGCCCGCAGCGGGCCAGTCGACGACGTGGGGATTGGTGGGCATAGGGCCGCCTCAGCCGACCAGGACCTTCACCACGGCCTCGCCGCCGGCGGCCGCGCGGTGGTAGAACGCGGCGAGGCCCTCGGCGTGCCGGGCCAGACGCCGCGCGAGCAGGTCGTCCCAGGGGCGGGTGGAGTAACCGCGCAGCACCGCGGCCAGTTCGACTTCGCGCCGCGCGATCCACGAGCCGGGCTCGGCCCCGTGCAGGAACTCCGAGACCGCGCGGACCTCGCCGACGGTGAGCACGCCGACCTCGTCGTCGGACGCCCCGGACAGGTCGACCGGATGCCAGGCCCCGCCCGAGACGACCAGCCCGGCCACCGGGTGACCGGGGCCCTGGCTGCCCGCGAAGAGCACCTCCAGCAGCAGGTAGTGCTCGGGGACAGCGCGCAGCGTGCCGTCGGCCACGGCCTGCTCGTACGCCGTGTCGTCGAACACCGGCGAGCGGTCCCACAACCGGCGCGGCGAACCCGCCAGCGCCTCCTCCGGCACCCGCTGCCAGTACATGTCGACGCCGGTCACGGCTCAGGCCTTCGACTTCGCCGGGCTCTGCGGCCGGGCCCCGGCGGGCTTGGCCTTCTCGCCGCCCGCGGCCCACTTGTCCAGGTCGAAGCGGAACCAGCCGCCCTTGACGTCACGCCCGCTGCCCAGCGCCAGCACCGCGCGGATCTTCGCGGTCTGCTTGCCGTACACCTTGAGCAGTTCGGCCACGTCGGTCACCGGGACCGTCCAGGTGGCCGAATGGTGACCCTCCACCTTGTACGGCAGCTCCGGCCCCTTGCGGCTCTGCCCGCCCACCATGTGCCGCCCGCGCAGGCCCTTGACCTCGAACTCGCAGGTCACCACCTGCACCGCGCCGAGTGTCCCGTTCGTCACCGTTGTGGCGATCAGGAACTCCTTGGCGTCACCCGGGCCGAAGTTGTTGATGTGGTACAGCCGCGCGCTCGGGGTCAGCCGGGTGCGCCGGTAACCGGCCAGCGCCACGGCCAGGCTCAGTAGGGCGATCAGGACACCGGCGAGCGCGAGCATCCGTGCGGGGGTATCGGGCACCGGGTGACTATGGCACGAAACTCCCCGGGGGAGGAAGCCGCGCACACCGTGCTGCGGACCGTCGCCGGTTCGTTGGTCAGGCATGAGACTCGACGTGCCGGCATCGAAGCTGCTCCGCGTGCTGCTGTGGAGCGTGGCCGCGATCCACCTGCTCAGCCTCGGGTTCACGATCGTCTACCACGGCTTCGGTGTCTACGACCTCATCCCGTACTGGGGCCGGATCGTCAAGTTCTTCTACGTCGACAAGGAGCAGAACCTGCCCACCTGGTTCTCCAGCGGGCTGCTGTTCCTCGCCGCGCTGCTGCTGTGGCAGCTCGGCGGCGCGGACGCGCGTTTCCGCCGCCACTGGCGCGTGCTCGCGGTCGTCTTCACCGGGCTGTCGCTGGACGAGTTCTCGCAGTTCCACGAGCTGGGGGCCCAGGCCGACGTCCTCGACGCGGGCGAGGCGTCGTACCTGTCCTGGCTGGTGCTCGCCGCGCCCCTGGTGCTCGTGCTCGCCCTGGCGTACCTGCG
Organism: Catellatospora sp. NPDC049133; assembly: GCF_040648455.1. Classification (NCBI taxonomy): domain Bacteria; kingdom Bacillati; phylum Actinomycetota; class Actinomycetes; order Micromonosporales; family Micromonosporaceae; genus Catellatospora; species Catellatospora sp. NPDC049133. The sequence goes on along the minus strand of NZ_JBEZDT010000007.1, from coordinate 97,866 downwards.
CTTCCTGCTCGCCCTGCCGCCCCGCGTCCGCTGGCTCATGCTCGGCGCGGCCGCGCTGTTCCTCGGCGGGGCGGCCGGAATCGAGGTGCTGGGCGCCTACACCGGCCGGGAGAACATCGGCTTCACCCCCGGCTGGGCCTCCATGCGCTACGTGCTGGCCGCCTCAGCCGAGGAACTGTGCGAAATGCTCGGCGTGGTCCTCTTTCTGTACGCCACCGCCATGCACCTCCAGAACCTCCTCCCCACCACCCCGACCCCCACCCGCCCCTCCTCCCCCCGCCGCCCGCAGGAAAGGAAGGGCACCTTCACATCGCCATAGGTGGTGGAGGGGCACCTTCTTAACTCATCGCGCGCTGCGGGGCAGGTCAGGGCTGCTCATGCGGTGTTAACAACGTGCGGCCTAATGTTGCGGCCCATGACGCAGGAAGATCGACCGAAGCCGCCCGTACGTGCCAAGGTGCGTCTGGTGCAGGGGGCGATGTGGCTTCTGGCACTGGGTGTCGGCGCGCCGGTGCTGGCCCTCGGCCTGGAACGCAGCGGGGCCGTCTTCGGCAACTGGTGGGACTGGCCGGAACTGTGGGCGCGCGACATGTGGGCGATCGGCGCCGGCCTGGCCGTGTTCCTCGGTGCGACGGCAGTCGGACTCGCGGTCTCGGCCGTTCACCGTCGGTGGGTCGGGGTCGGCACGTTCGGGCCGGTGCTGGCGCTGTCGCTGGTCGCGGTCGGGCTTGCCTACGCGGCGCATCCGGAGCGCTTCGGCGACGTGTGGGCGGAGATCACGAGCGGCCGCCTGCCCGGCTTCTGACGGCGTACAGGGACGGACGAGTCGGCCTGTACGCCGGATTCTGTGCCGCGCTCGCGCGCGGCGGCGGCCATCCATCTAGGCCTGCCGTCGCCGGCAGGCTCGAGCAACCTACCCGCGGACATCGGGCGGGCCACCCTCGAACGTCCGCGCGGCCACCCGCCCGCCGAAGCGGATCGAGCGGCCTCTCTTGGTCTTGCTCCGGGTGGGGTTTACCTAGCCACCCCGGTCACCCGGGGTGCTGGTGAGCTCTTACCTCACCGTTTCACCCTTACCCGCTGCCCCGAGGGGAGCGGGCGGTCTGTTCTCTGTGGCACTGTCCCGCGGGTCGCCCCGGGTTGCCGTTAACAACCACCCTGCCCTGTGGAGTCCGGACGTTCCTCGGCACCGCCGGGCCGGAGCCCGTGGTGACGCGACCGCCCGGCCGACTCGTCCGTCGCGTTGACCATGATACGTCCCGGCAGGCGGGGGATCGTGGGCCGCTGCCGATGATCGCTGTTTCAGGTCGAGAAGTGCGGCCGAACCGCAGATCTCGACCTGACGCAGCGATCATGCCGCCGGACATCGCAGCGCCGCGGGGCGCGCAGGTGGGCTCGGTGGTTAGCCTCCGGGGGTGATGGATCTCGGGGCGTTGCTGGTGCTCGGTGCCGCCGGTGTGGCGGCCGGGAGTGTGAACGCCGTCGCCGGAGGCGGGTCGCTGGTGATGCTGCCGGTGCTGCTCGCGCTGGGGGTGCCGCCGGTCCAGGCCACCGTCACCAACTCGATCTCGGTGACCGGGGGCTACTCCGCCAGCGTGCTGGGCACCTGGCCCGACCTTCGCGGGCAGCGTGCGCGGCTGCGGGTGCTGGCGCCGACGGTGCTGTCCGGCGCGGTCACCGGCTGCGTGCTGCTGCTGCACACGCCGCCGGGCGTGTACGCCAAACTGATGCCGCTGCTGGTGCTGGCGGCGTCCCTGCTGCTGGCGTTTCAGGCACGGGTGAGCCGCCTGGTGGGCGAGCCGCACGCGCAGCCGGTCTGGTTGCGGCTCGTGCTGCTCTTTCTCGTCGGGGTGTACGGCGGTTACTTCAACTCGGTGCTCGGCGTGATCCTGATCGCGGTGCTGAGCCTGGTCGTGGTCGAGTCGCTGAACCGCATCGTGGCGCTGAAGAACCTCCTCCAGCTGGTCGTGGGCGTGGTCGCCACCACGATGTACTCGCTGTTCGGTCCGGTCTACTGGCCCGCGGTGGCGGTGCTGGTGCCGGCGACGCTGCTGGGCGGGTTCGTCGGCGCGCGGACGGGTCGGCGGCTGCCGGCGCGTACGCTGCGGGCGGTCATCGTGGCGTTCGGGGTGACCGTGGCGGGTGTGCTGTTCGTGCGAGCCATGTCATAGCGCTGTGAACGCTCGTTCAATGCGAGGATCAGGCATGGCATTGGACCTGGCTTCCCTTCCCGACGTCAGCGCGTTGACGGTCGGCATCCTCGGCGGCACCGGCGATCAGGGCCGCGGACTGGCATACCGGCTGGCTCTGGCCGGCCAGCGCGTGCTGATCGGCTCGCGCAGCGCGGACCGGGCGGCGGCCTCGGCGGCGGAGCTGGCGGAGCTGTCCGGTGGCAACGTCAGCGGGGGCGACAACGCCGACGTGGCGGGGCGCTCGGATGTGCTGATCGTGGCGGTGCCGTACGCGGGGCACGCCGAGACGCTGGCCGGGCTGGCCGACGCGCTGGTCGGCAAGATCGTGGTGGACTGCGTGAACCCGCTGGGCTTCGACAAGCAGGGGCCGTACCCGCTCAAGGTCGACGAGGGCAGCGCCGCGCAGCAGGCCGCGGCGATCCTGCCGGAGTCGCGGGTGACGGCGGCGTTCCACCACGTCAGCGCTGAGCTGCTGGCGGATCCGGCGGTGACCCGGATGGACCTGGACATCCTGGTGCTCGGCGACGACCGCGAGGCGGTGGCCGTGGTGCAGGCGCTGGCCGTCCGCATCCCCGGCATGCGCGGCATCCATGCGGGCCGCCTGCGCAACGCCGGTCAGGTCGAAGCCCTGACCGCGAACCTGATCGCGATGAACAAGCGCTACAAGGCCCACTCCGGCATCCGCATCACCGACGTCTGACCAGCTCACCGGCAGTTAAGCGTTAGGAAGGGCACCTTCACATCGCTATGCGATGTAGAAGGTGCCCTTCCTTCGAAATCAGAAGGTGTGGTCGGCGGTGGGGAAGGCGCCGTCGTGGACGTCGGCGGCGAATTCGGCGGCGGCGCGGGACAGGACGGCGTGAAGGTCGGCGTACTTCTTGACGAAGCGGGGGGTGGGGCCCGCGGAGGCGGGGCGCAGGCCGGCCATGTCCTGCCAGACGAGGACCTGGGCGTCGGTGTCGGGGCCGGCGCCGATGCCCACGGTGGGTACGCCGATCTCGGCGGTGACCTGCTTGGCGACGTCGCCGGGGACCATCTCCAGGACGACCGCGAACGCGCCCGCCGCGACGACCTCGCGGGCCTGGCGCAGCAGCGTGGCGGCGGCGTCGTCACCGCGGCCCTGGACCCGGTAGCCGCCGAGCTGGTGCTCGGACTGCGGGGTGAAGCCCAGGTGGGCCATGACGGGGATGCCCGCGCCGGTGATCATCTGGATCTGGGCGGGGCGGAAGCCCTCCAGCTTGACCGCGTGGCAGCGGGCTTCCTTCATGAAGCGCACGGCGGTGCGCAGGGCGACCTCGGGGGACTCCTCGTACGTGCCGAACGGCAGGTCGCCGACGATCAGCGCCCGCTTGGTGGCGCCGACCACGGCGCGGACCAGGGGGAGCATCTCCTCGACCGTCACCGGCAGGGTCGACTCGTAGCCGAACACGTTGTTGGCCGCGGAGTCGCCGACGAGCAGCACCGCGATGCCCGCCTCGTCGAAGATCTGGGCGGTGTACTGGTCGTAGGAGGTGAGCATGGCCCATTTCTCACCGCGCTCCTTGGCCAGCTGCAGGTGGCGGGTGCGCACCCGCGAGCCAGCCGGCCCGCCGTAGAGGGAGGGCACACTGTCGGACATCGCTGTCTCCTCTCGCCTCGAGGCCGCGTTCACGGTCCCCGGGTCTCCAGGAGAATGTTTCCACCTGTTGAACACCCGATGTCAGGGTTCAGTGCAGTAATTCACTGGGGGACAGTGTTCAGCTTTCGCGCCAACGGTTGGTGATGGGCAGGCGGCGGTCGCGGCCGAACGCCTTGAACGAGATCTTGGTGCCGGGCGCGGACTGGCGGCGCTTGTACTCCGCGCCGTCGACCAGGCGCAGGATGCGGTCCACCAGGGCCGGGTCGTGGCCGTCGGCGACCAGCTCGTCGCGGCCCTGGTCGCCGTCGACATAGCCGGCCAGGATCGCGTCCAGCTGGTCGTACGGCGGCAGCGAGTCGGTGTCCAGCTGCCCCGGGCGCAGCTCGGCGCTCGGCGGCTTGGTGATGGAGCTTTCCGGGATGACCTCGCCGACCGTGTTACGCCAGTGCGCGAGCTTCCACACCAGCGTCTTCGGCACGTCCTTGAGCGGGTTGAACGCGCCCACCGAGTCGCCGTACAGGGTCGAGTAGCCCACGGCCAGCTCGCTCTTGTTGCCGGTGGTGAGCACCAGGTGGCCTTCCTGGTTGGAGAGCGCCATCAGGATCACCGCTCGCACCCGGGCCTGGAGGTTCTCCACGGCCAGGCCGGACAGGTTCAGGTTGGACAGGAACGAGTCCACCATGTGCTCGATCGGTTCGATGCGGTAGTCCAGGCCGGTCAGCCGGGCCAGCTCGGCGGCGTCGTCGCGGGAGTGCTGCGAGGAGTGGCCGCTGGGCATCGAGACGCCGACGACGTGCTCGGCGCCGAGTGCGTCCACCGCGATCGCGGCGACGACCGACGAGTCGATACCGCCGGACAGACCCAGCAGCACGGACTTCGCGCCGTTCTTGCGTACGTAGTCGCGCAGGCCGAGCACCAGGGCGTTCCACACCTCGGCCTCGTCGCTGAGGCGGTCGGCGATCCCGGCGTCGGCGGCCGGGCCTGCGGGCTGGGCCCAGGAGGTGGTCAGCGGGACCCGGGCGACACGCATGGCGCCCAGGTGCCCGGCGGGCGCGTCCGGGTCGGCCTCGGGCAGGTGCAGGTCGTGCACGAGCAGCTGCTGGTGGAACTGCGGCCCCCGGGCGAGCAGCGTGCCGTCGGCGGCCACGAGCAGCGAGTCGCCGTCGAAGGTCAGCTCGTCCTGGCCGCCGATCATGTTGACGTACGCCACGGTCGCCCCGGCCTCGGCGGCCCGCCGCCGCACCAGCGGCAGCCGCAGGTCGTCCTTGTTCAGCTCGTACGGCGAGCCGTTGATGTTGATGACGAGCCCCACCCGGGCCGACGCCGCCACCGCGAACGGGCCGCCCGCCTGCCAGATGTCCTCGCAGATGGTCAGCGCCAGGTCGGCCTGGCTGCCATCGGCCCACTGCGCCCGCACCACGGTCAGCGTGTCGCCGGGCACGAAGTAGCGGTCCTCGTCGAACACGCCGTAGTTGGGCAGGTGGTGCTTGTCGTAGCGGGCGGCGACCACACCGCGGTGGAGCAGTGCCAGCGAGTCGCGGGGGCCGACCGCGGAGGTGGAGTCCGCGCCGAGCCGCGCCGGGCCGTCCGCGTCGAGGTAGCCCACGATGACGGCCAGTTCGCCCAGCCCGTCGCCGGCCAGGTCCTCGGCCAGCTTCACCAGCGCCTGCTGGGACGCCTCGACGAAGGACTGCCGGAACACCAGGTCCTCGACCGGGTATCCGGTCAGCATCATCTCGGGGAAGGCGACCAGGTGCGCGCCGGCCTCGGCGGCCCGCGCGGACCACTCGCGGACGATGGCGGCGTTGCCGGCGAGGTCGCCGACCGTCGGGTTCACCTGGGCGAGTGCGAGACGCAGCGTGGCGGTCATGCCCTCATCTTCCCGCACACCCCACCCGCCGCGCGTTTCCCACCAGGCGTGTGCCCTGCCACAGTCCCCTCCGCCGCCCGCGCCCGGCGGCCCGCGCCCAAGGTCATCCGACTTGCCAGGCACCTGTGCGTATCTTGAGGCCGCTTTCGCCCACTTGCCGGGCAAGTCGAACGATCATGGGCGGGGTGGCGGGGCGCGGGACCCCGTTCGCCCACTTGCCGGGCAGGTCGGGCGATCAAGTGGAGGTGCGGACGCGCGCGCGGCGGTCGAGGAGGTGGTTGGCGGCGTGGTGGGTGAGGTTGGTGACCAGGATGGCGGGGGCGACCACGGCGACCACGCCGGCGAACTGGGTCTCCAGGCGCAGCGCGAGGATGATCGCGGTGATGCCGTTCTGCTGGGCGAAGGCCAGGTGCAGCCGGTCGGCGGCGGGCATGTTCCGGGTGAGCAGCCACCCGACCAGGATCTGCGCGGCGAACGCGGCCAGGCCGAGGGTCACCCCCCGCGGCAGCGCGATCCCGCCGATGAGCAGCAGTCCGAGCAGCATCGTGGCGGCGTACAACGCGCCCTGGGTGATCCGGGGCAGCAGCCGCTCCAGCCAGGCCGGGCGCAGGAACAGGCCGATCAGCGCCAGACCGAGCATCCAGAACTGCCACACGGCGACGGCGACCGCGACGGCGAGCAGGATGTCCGCCCACCGGGGCCGATTACGGACGCCGTGACGCCACAGCAGCCACACCACCGCCGCGAAGGCGAGATTCAAGCCCAGATCCGCGGCGTACGCGAGCAGCCCGTCCGCGACGTGCACGCCCTGCTCGCCCCGGCCGCTAAGGCCGAGCGCGCCGGTGGTGACGGCGGCCGCGTAGACGGTCAGCACCACCGTGATCGGGTCGTCGAACGAGGACCACGCGGCCAGCACGGTGCGGGCCCGGGGCGAGAGCCGGTCGTCGCCGAGCAGCGCCGCGACAGACAACGGGTCGATCTGCGCCACCACGATGCCCAGCAGCAGGAACAGCGGGTCCTGCCAGGCCAGCGCGAGGGATCCGCCGATGACGGCCGCCTTGACCACGACGCCGACGGTCACCGCGGCGACGATGAGCCGCCGGTCCTGCCGGGCCGCCGCGAGGTCGATGCCGTAGGTGCTGCCGTACAGGCCGATCGCCAGCAGGGCGGCGGTGGCGAGCAGGTAGGGCGTGGTGTCGGTGGCGTCGGCGATCCGGACGCCGGTGACGGCGGCCGTGCCGAGGCCGATCAGGACGGCCAGGGCGAGCCAGGCCAGGCGGCGCACCGCGTACCCCCTAGGTGTTCTGCTGGGTGATGGGCAGGCGGCCGGAGCGCCGCCGCAGCTCCACGGAGAGCTTCTCGAGGGCGTCGTCGGCGGTGTGGATCTGGGCCTGGTCCAGGGTGACCCCGATGACGTGCACGGCCGGATTGCTATTGATCATGTAGTAGTAGATCGCGCCCTGCTCGACGTCGAACACCATGCGGATCAGCGGCCCGGTCTCCAGCACGCTGAACCGCCCGTCCATCTCCGCCATCAGGTCGATGAGCTGCGGCCCGTGCTCGTGGTACTTCTCCCGCCGCTGCGCCTGGGTGGACTCCACCGGCTGGAAGTCCTCCAGGCGGTCGAACACGTCGATCGCGAAGACCTGGTGGCGTCCCTCGTAGTAGGCGACGTAGTGCAACTGCTCCAGGCTCAGCGCGGCCCGGCAGGCGTCGAAGTACTTGGTGTGCTTCGCGGCGTCGTAGCGGCCCTGGGCGCGGACGAAGGAGACCGTCTCGATCGGCAGCGGCTCGCGCGGCGCGGGGATCACCGCCGCCTCGGCCACCGGGGCCTCGACCCGGAAGTAGAACCAGCCCATCGCGAACACCGACAGGCCCAGGATCAGGGTGACCATGCCGACGACGCCCTCGATCGGGTCGCCGCGCAGCCACTCGGGCCGGGCCGCCTGCAGGAAGCCCTGGGTCGCGGTGGCGAACCCGGCGACGATGAGGAAACCGGCCCGCGCCCGCTGGAACACGATGCGGCCGACCTGCGAGGCGTACAGGATCGCCGCGCCGACGCCCAGCACCATCGCCGTGATGGCGGTGCGCAGGTAGTCGAAATCCTCGTTGTTCAGCACCGCGAGCAGGATCTCGCCGAGCAGCGGGATCGCGAACGAACCGGCCAGGATGCCGGCGAAACGCTCCGCCCAGACGGCTCTCGGCTGCGCGGTGGCGTTGTCGGACGGGGGCATGGACACACCTTGAGGGAGGGGTGGGGGCCGGTCAGGCCGCGATTCCCGCCATCCTAAACGGACGCCTCAACGATGATCAATGTCCGGGGTCAGCCCCGCGGGGTCGGCTGCGCCCCGCCGAGGGTGATGGGCAGCAGCTTCTTCGCCGCCTGCTCCAGCAGCCCGGTGAACCGGCCGAGGTCGGCGACCGCGCCCTGCCGCTCGCCGGAGTCCATCTCACGCAGCATCGACAGCAGCCCGCCGACCCGGCCCAGCGCCAGATAGCCGGTCATGGTCCGCTCCTTGCCGGTGAGCGTGAAGCGCAGCGCGTACGCGTCGCCCTCCAGCTTCAGCAGGTCCGCCGGGAGCCGGTCGCGCGGCACGTCCTCGACACGCACCCGGACGGCCGTGCCGTCGTCGAGCACCGCGTTGAAGTCCCGGCAGCGCTGGCCCATCCGGCGCAGCTCGTTCAGGGTGCCGAGCGCGCCGTCGCCGGAGAAGGTGCTCAGCACCTGGGTGATCAGCGTCGGCCCGCGGTGCCCGGAGACCGCCTGGGCGGTGGGCTGCAGGCGGGCCTTCGGGTGCGTGGTCGCCACAGTCGCCGCGGCGGTGCGGATCAGCTCGTCGGGCGCGCCCAGCAGGGCAGCGCAGCGCTCCGGGCGGGGCGTGCGCACCTTGGGCGACGGGCTGGGCTGCTGCGGGGCGTAGCTGGCCGGCAGGTCGACCTCGGCCAGCAGCGCCGCCTGCAGCTCCGGCTGCGTCGCGGTGAGCGGCAGCGTCTTGCGGGTCGTCTCGGTCGCCTGGGCCTGCTGCTGGCGGTGCGTCGCGCCGAGCACCCCGGCCAGGGTGAGCGCGCCGATCAGCAGCCCACCCAGGGCGATACCGCCCGCGATGGTGCGGTGGCGCACCGGGAAGAGGGAGTCCAGGCGGTTCATGGGCGCTCCTTGCGCATCGAGGGGAGCTCCGTGTCACTGACCGTCTCAACGGGGTGAAGGGCGTCGAAGTTGCGGCATCCCCGTGCTCCGGCGTACAGCTGAAGGATGGCGTAACGTGCGCGTAATGAGGCCGGGCCAGACTGGCCGGAGATCTCGTCTAGGAAGGCTTGCCGTGGATCGTCAGCAGGAGTTCGTGCTGCGTACGCTTGAGGAGCGCGACATCCGCTTCGTGCGCCTCTGGTTCACCGACGTGCTCGGCACCCTGAAGTCGGTCAGTGTCGCCCCGGCGGAGCTGGAGGCGGCCTTCGAGGAGGGCATCGGCTTCGACGGATCGGCCATCGAGGGCTTCGCCCGGGTGTACGAGTCCGACATGATCGCCATGCCGGACCCGACGACGTTCCAGGTCTTCCCGTTCGAGGGCGGCGGCTCCGGCGAGAGCGCCCGCATGTTCTGCGACATCCTCATGCCCGACGGCACCCCGAGCTGGGCCGACCCGCGCCACGTGCTGCGCCGGGCGCTGTCGAAGGCGGCCGACAAGGGCTTCACCTTCTACACCCACCCCGAGGTCGAGTTCTTCCTGCTCGCCGACGCGCCCGCGGACGGCGGCGTGCCGACCCCGGTCGACTCCGGCGGCTACTTCGACCACACCACGCACGCCATCGCGCGCGACTTCCGCCGCCAGGCCGTGCTCGCGCTGGAGCGCATCGGCATCTCCGTCGAGTTCAGCCACCACGAGGTCGCCCCCGGTCAGCAGGAGATCGACCTGCGGTACGCGGACGCGCTGACCACCGCCGACAACATCATGACGTTCCGGCACGTGATGCGGGAGGTGGCGCTGTCGCACGGGGTGCGGGCCACTTTCATGCCCAAGCCGTTCACCGACCAGCCCGGCAGCGGCATGCACACGCACCTGTCGCTGTTCGAGGGCGAGCGCAACGCCTTCCACGACCCGGCCGACCCGCACAAGCTGTCCAAGACCGCCAAGGCGTTCATCGCGGGCGTGCTCACCCACGCGCGGGAGTTCACCGCGGTCACCAACCAGTGGGTGAACTCGTACAAGCGGCTGTTCCCGCAGATGATCCCGGACCGGATCAGCGAGGCCCCGGCGTACGTCTGCTGGGGTCACCTGAACCGCTCCGCCCTGGTCCGCGTCCCCGCGTACGGCAAGCCGAACTCGGCCCGGGTCGAGGTCCGCTCGCTGGACTCGGCCACCAACCCCTATCTGGCCTTCGCGGTGCTGCTCGGGGCCGGCATGAAGGGCATCGAGGAGGGCTACGAGCTGCCCCCGGGCGCCGAGGACGACGTCTGGGCGCTGTCGAACGCCGAGCGCCGCGCGATGGGCTACTCGGCCCTGCCGGAGAACCTGTCCGAGGCGATCGACGTGATGGCCGGCTCGGAACTGGTCGCCGACGTGCTCGGCGAGCACGTGTTCGACTTCTTCCTGCGCAACAAGCGCGCCGAGTGGGAGGAGTACCGGCGCGAGGTGACTCCGTACGAGCGGATCAAATACCTGGGTGCGCTCTAGCAGCCCAGGTATCGGCGGCTCAGCCTCGGTGCGCGGTAAGTAACCTGGTCAGACCCGTGCGGACGCCCCTGTTGCGGGCGTCCGCTAGCCTCCCGAGCGACATTCGGATGCAGTGGAGGCGTACATGGTGCAGGACCTGGTCACAGGTGCGTGGCAGAGCGTGGTGTTCGGGGTGGCCGGGATCTGCCTGATGGCGGTCGGCTTCGTGGTGGTGGACCTGCTGACGCCGGGCCGCCTGCGGGAGCTGATCTGGCACCAGCGCAGCAGCAACGCCGCGCTCCTGCTGGCCGCGAACCAGCTCGGCATCGCGCTGATCGTGTTCACCGCGATCTTCACCAGCTACGAGGACTTCGGCAAGGGCCTGGCCTCCACGGTGATCTTCGGCCTGCTCGGCATCGGCCTGATGGCGCTGGCGTTCATGGCACTGGACTGGCTGACCCCGGGCCGCCTGGGCGAGATGATCGCCGAGATCGAGCCGCACCCCGCCGCGAAGGTCACCGCGGCCACCCACTTCGGCGCGGCCCTCATCGTCTGCGCCTGCATCGCCTGACGCAGCCGCACCAACGCGCCCCGATCACCGCCGAGCCGTCCTGGCCGGCGGTGATCGCCGTTTGCGGTCAGAACCTGGGGTTGAACCGCAGATCTTGAGCCGAAACAGCGATCATCGGCCGCGAGCCGGGTCAGGCTGCGGCGAGGAGGTGGTCGCAGGCGGTGATCAGGGCGGCGCGGAGGGGGGCGGCGCGGTCGGCGAAGGAGCGCTGGGTGGCGGCGTACTCGGCGCGGCCGTCGGGGGTCTCGACACGGACCGGGGGAAAGCCGAGGTCGGCGAGGTCGTACGGGCTGGCGCGCATGTCGAGTTCGCGGATCTCGCGGGACAGGGCGAAGCAGGCCGTGACGAGTTCGCTGGGGACCAGCGGGGACAGCTTGTAGGCCCACTTGTAGAGGTCCATGTTCGCGTGCAGGCAGCCGGGCTGTTCGAGGGCGGGCTGCAGCTCGCGGGTGGGCTGGTGCACGTTGAGGGGCCGCGCGGGCGCGGTGAAGAAGCGGAACGCGTCGAAGTGGCTGCAGCGTACGCCGCGGTCTTCGACGACCTCGGCCGTCGCGGCGGGGGACAGCCGCAGCGGCCAGGAGTTGTGCCGGACCTCCTGCTGGGTCTGGCGGTAGACCATGGCCCACTCGTGCATGCCGAAGCAGCCCAGCTGGGCGGGCCGGGACGCGGTCGCGGTGAGCAGGTCGCGGATCCAGCGCACCGAGTCGGCCCGCTTGGCCAGCAGCGCGGGGTCCAGCAGAACACCGCCGTCGACGGAGAGGTAGTCGCGCTCGGCGACGCCGTCGCGCAGCAGCACGCCGTGGCCGGGGTGCCAGCGGCGCAGCTGCGCCGGACGGTGCGAGTAGTACGTGAACAGGAAGTCGTGCACCGGGTGCTTCACCCCGTCGCGGCGGCGGGCCAGGTGCTGGGCCAGCCAGCCGTCCACCAGCTCCTCGTGCGCCTGCCGGCGGGCACGCCAGACACCGGGGTTCAGCGCGTCGACAGCGGAAGGGGCGGTTTTCACCAGGCCAGGGTACCGAGTGACGGGCACTAGGTAGCGACACCAACTAGCTCGCTGTGCTACCGTCTCGCGCCATGGAGCTGGAGCGGCGCAGTCAATGGCTGCGGGGAGTGCTCGACCTGTGCGTACTCGGCGTGCTCGCCCACCGCGAGTCCTACGGCTACGAGCTGATCCAGTCGCTGCACGTGGCGGGGCTGGACGGCATCCAGGGCGGCACCCTCTACCCGGTGCTGCTGCGGTTGCAGCGCGGCGGCCAGGTCGCCGCGCACTGGCGCGAGGGCGGGTCCGGCCCGGCCCGCAAGTACTACCGGATCACCCCGGAGGGCGCCGAGACGCTGCGGCGGTCCGCGGCCGACTGGGAGGCCTTCGCGGGCGGGGTGAGCGCGATTCTGCGAGAGGTGGCGGCACGGTGAGACACGACACCTGGCTCGATGCCCTCGCCGGCGAGCTGCGCCGGCACGGGGTGGCCGCGGAGACGGCGGGCAACGTGCTCGCCGAGACCGCCGCCCACCTGTGGGAGAGCGGGGACGACCCGCTGCGGGCGTTCGGCCCGCCCCAGGCGTACGCGGCGACGGTCGCCGACAGCGTGCGCCTGGAGCCGCCGCCGCGGCGCGCGCCCGGCGGGCCGGTGCGGCTGGAGGTCCTCGGCATCACCAAGCGGTACGGCCGCCGGACCGTGCTGCGCGAGGTGAACCTGACGGTACGCGCGGGCGAGGTCGCCGCCGTGGTCGGCGCGAACGGCTCCGGCAAGAGCACGTTCCTGGGCATCTGCGCGGGCCTGGTCAGCCCGGACCGGGGCGAGGTGCGGGTGCACGGCGCGCTCGGCTACTGCCCGCAGGGTGGCGGCACCAGCGACTTCCTCGTGCCCGACGAGCACTTCCTGCTGGTCGGCGCGGGCCGCGGCATGTCGCGGGCGGGCGCCCGGGACAGCGGCCGGGCGGGCGCGGCGGCGCTGGACTGGGATCCGCGCGGCGGCACGCAGGCCCGTCACCTGTCCGGCGGCACCCGGCAGAAACTCAACCTGGTCATGGCCGGGCTCGGCGACCCCGACGTGCTCCTGCTGGACGAGCCGTACCAGGGCTTCGACCAGGGCTCTTATCTGGACTTCTGGCAGCAGGTGCGCCGCTGGCGCGACGTCGGCAAGGCGATCGTGGTGGTGACCCACCTGCTCAACACCCGTGACGGCGTGGACATCGTGCTGGACCTGACGCCGAGGAGTGAGGTGCGGGCATGAGGAAGACCCTGGTCGTGGCCGAGATGGCGCTGCGGGAGATCGCGCGCCGCCGGGGTGTGCTGGCCATTCTGCTGATCTTCCCGTTGGCGTTCTACCTGAGCCGGCGCGACTCCCACGCGGGGCAGTCGATCCGGTTCGTGTGCCTCGGGATCGGCTGGGCGATGAGCACCGCGGCGCTGTTCGCGGGCAGCGCGGCGCGCGCCGTCGAGCCCCGGCTGCGGCTGTCCGGATACCGGAGCGGCCACCTGTACCTGGGCCGGCTGGCCGCGCTGTGGACGGTCGGCCTGCTGCTGTCGGCGCCCTACTACGTGCTGATCCGCATCGACCAGGAGCACATCAGGTACGGCGCGATCGGGCTCATCATGCTGCTGACCGTGGCGGTCGCCGCACCGTTCGGGCTCGCCCTCAGCGCCGCCCTGCCGCGGGAGCTGGAGGGCATGCTGGTGCTGCTCATCGTCGTGGGACTGCAGATGATGATGGACCCGGCCTCATCCGCCTCACGGCTGCTGCCGTTCTGGTTCAGCCGCGAGATCGGCACCTATGCCGTGGACCACACCGACGGCGGTTACCTGACCCGGGGCGTGATCCACGCGATGGTGTGCCTGGCGGCGCTGCTGGCGGTGGTCGCGGTCGCGTCGGGATACCGGCTGCGACAGCGGTCACACCTGCGGTTCGTCGCCCGGCGCTGAGCCGGTCGCGGGTGGAGCGAGCGGGGTCACACCAGGCCTACGGCGTAAGTTGAAGCTGGACATCGACAAGAGATCTTCAGCTGGGGGCTGTGGTGCGCATCGCTCGCTTCGTTCATCCGGGTGGTATGTCGTTCGGCGTGGTGGAGGGGGATCCGGAGGCCGGGGCCCAGGCGCTGACGGTACGCGCGATCAACGGCCACCCCTTCGGTGAGCTGGATCTCACCGAGCAGCGCTTCGCGCTGGCCGACGTACGCCTGCTCTCCCCGATCCTGCCCAGCAAGGTGATCGGGGTGGGGCGCAACTACGCCGACCACGCCGCCGAGCACGGCGCGGAGGTGCCCAAGGAGCCGCTGCTGTTCCTCAAGCCGTCCACATCGGTGATCGGGCCGCACGACATCATCCGGCTGCCCGAGCAGTCGCACCAGGTCGAGCACGAGGCCGAGCTGGCCGTGGTGATCGGCGCCACGGGCGCGCGCCGGGTGGACCGGGCCGGTGCCGAGAAGGCGATCTTCGGGTACACCATCGCCAACGACGTCACCGCGCGCGACCTGCAGAAGAGCGACGGCCAGTGGACCCGGGCCAAGGGGTTCGACTCGTTCTGCCCGCTGGGACCGTGGATCGACACCGCCGTCGACGTCACCGACGCCGAGGTCCGCTGCGAGGTCAACGAGGAGGTGCGCCAGCTCGGCCGCACCTCGCAGATGGTCTTCGACGTGCCCACGCTGGTGTCGTACGTGTCCCACGTGATGACGCTGCTGCCCGGCGACGTCATCCTCACCGGCACCCCGGCGGGGGTGTCGCCGCTGGCCGCGAAGGACGTGGTGAGCGTGCGCATCCAGGGGCTGGGGGAGCTGCGCAACCCGGTCGCCGCGCGGTAGGGGATACCGATTTGGCGCTGCCGGGGAGGTCAGGTAAAGTTCTGTCCCGGCAGCGGCAACGGTGCCAATGGGGTATGGGGTAATTGGCAGCCCAACTGATTCTGGTTCAGTTAGTCTAGGTTCGAGTCCTGGTACCCCAGCAACCAAGCAAGATCGGGTTAAGCCCGATTCGCGCGAGGCTGCTGGACCTGCTAAAGTTCAGCGGGCCGCCGAGCTGAGAAGTCAGCTAGGCGGTCGAAAAATGAATAAGGTGTTCTCCGGAACATCGACCTGGCCCCGTCGTCTAGCGGCCTAGGACGCCGCCCTCTCAAGGCGGTAGCGAGGGTTCGAATCCCTTCGGGGCTACCAGGTTTCCAGAAGCTCACGAGCATTGCTCGTGAGCTTCTGCCGTTGTGCGCAGGAGTGGGGGGCTGCGGCGATGGCGCAGCCCCGCTATCGTCCGCGTCCATGACCCTCTGGATCGTCGGTGGCGTGGTGCTCGGTCTCATCCTGGTGTTGGCGGTCGTCGCCGACCGCCGTGGCAAACGGCACGGACACATCAACCCGCCACGCGACTACTACGACGGCAACCCGATGATCCACGTCGCGCGCGAGGTGGGCACCCCGACCTCGACCGGCGGCGCGATGGGCGCCGGGAACTAGTCGTCGGCACGGGTGTCGCGGCCGCGCGATCGCCGACACGATGTCGTCGGCCTTGACCCCGATGGACTGCTCGTCCTCGGTGGACAGGAAGACCTTCTTGGTGGCGTTC
>NZ_JBEZDT010000007.1:0-82401 GCF_040648455.1 Catellatospora sp. NPDC049133 | reverse complement strand
CGGCTCATAGCGGGGGGGGGGGGGGGGGGGGGCGGGGCCGGCCGGCCGGGCACGGGGCCGCCCCGCCCCCGCCGGGGGCCCGCCGCTCTCCGTCTAGCCGGTACGTCAGTCCATGACCAGGCGGAGCACGCCGGTCTGGTCGCCGCCGTCGACGCCCTGCAGCAGCACCAGCGCCCCGAACGGCGTCCTGGCCCGCTCAGCGGCCGGCAGCAGCTCGGCCAGGTTCACGTAGACCGCGAGCCCGGTGGCTGCCGGAGCGTCCGCCACGGCGTGCTGGAAGGCCTCCTGACCGGCCAGCGTGCCGCCGCCCGGGGTGTAGCCGGTGGTGGTGGCGGTGACGACGTTGCCCTCGGCGGTGGCGGTCAAGCCGGACAGGCCCAGGTCGGTGAGCAGTTCCACGACTTTGCCGGCCGCGGCGGCGTCGAGCGCCTCCGCGACGATCCGGACCCCGGGGTCCTGCTGCGCCTTCGTCCGCACCGCGACGCTGAGCACAGCCCCGTCCAGCGCGGGGAGCGCCCCGAACGGGCTCACGCCGCCGAGCGGGCCGTCGTCGAGGCCCAGCCCGGGCATCCCCAGCAGCTTCTCCACCCGCTCGAGCTCGGCCGGGGTGAGCTTGTCGAAACCCTTCTCCATCAGGGCGTTCAGCTCCGCCTGCTCGGCCGGGGTCAGCTCGGGGCCCTGCGGGATCTCGGGCGTCTCGACGACACCGGTCGGCGAGGGCTCGCCGAGCGCGCCGCCGACATCGACCTGGTCGGAGATGTCGGTCGTCATCCCGGTCATGGCCAAGGCCATCAGCAGCCCGAGCGGGGAACCCGGCGCGTCGGCGGCGGCCGACAGGTCGCGGGGCAGCTGCGCCACCACGCCGACGTGCGTGTCCGCGGGCAGCGCGCCGAGCTTCGTCACCGCGTCGCGCAGGCCCGCCGGGGTCGCGTTCGAGCCGAACGTGCGGTATCGCGCCTCGATCCCGTGGTCGGTGGCCCGAACTCCGGCGATGAAACGGCCCTGCTCCTTCGGCTTCGCGTCCTCCGGCGCGGCCAGGCCGAACATCTCCTTCTCCTCAGCGGTCATGCCCGCCTGGATCGCCGTGGTGACGGCGTCGCCGTACCGCGCGAGGTCGGCCCAGACCACGGCGAGCTGGTCGCCCTGCAGCCAGGCGCGGTCGGCGGAGAACTGCGCCGCGGTCGCCAGCGGGGCGCGCTGCGCCTCGGCGAAGGCCTTCTCGGCCGCCTGCTGGCCGTTCTTCTCGCCGATGGCGATCAGGGCCACCCCGTCGCGGACCACGAAGCCCAGGCTGGCGGTCTTGAGCCCGGCACGTACCCGGCCCAGCCCGGCCTCGGCGTCGGCGGAGTCGGTGCTGCTCGCGGTGATCAGGGCGTACGCCTGCCCGTCGTCGAGCCAGAAGCTGACCCCGACCCGGTGGCCGAGCCAGCTCAGCAGGTCCCGGTCGACGTCGACGCCGGTCAGACCGAGGCCGCGCAGCAGCTCGGCCATCGCCTTGTCGCGCTGCTCCGCGGTGTCGCCGCCGGTGTCCTTCGGCGTCTTCGCGCTCAGCTTGAGCAGTTTCAGCTGCTGCTCCAGGCCGACCTCCAGGTCGACGGAGGCGAACGCGACGACCGACGCCGGGGTGAACTCCTCGGCACTGCGGCCGTCGCCGAAGACGAAGCGGTAGACGGCGTACCCCCCGATGCCGAGCAGCAGCACCACCGCGACGGCGGCGGCGACGAGCACCCGCACGCTGCGTGGTCGGGCCAGAGCCTCCACGGGGGCGGCACTCTCGTCGCGGTCGAGGGTGATGACCGCGGCGGTGCCGGGTTCGCCGACGTGGACGGCGGTCGGCTCAGCCGAGCCGGCGACGGTCGGGTCGCCAGGGGCCGGAGTGAAAGCTGAGGCGCCGGTGGACGGATCGTCCACCGGCGCCTGGGGGTCTGCCATGAGGGTTCCTTTCCCCGTTGAAAATCGCGCTCATGCTAGGGGGCACGGGCAACGACGATCATCGGAGTACGGGTCCCCCGATCAGAGTCCGGAGAGCCGTTGACCGGCGCGTACGACGGCCATCGCGTGCCGGTCGCCGGGGCGGCGGCCGAGGCGCTCGATGGGGCCGGAGACGCTGATCGCGGCGATGACGCGGCCGGTGCGGTCGCGCACGGGGGCGCTGACCGACGCGACGCCGGCCTCGCGCTCGGCCACGGACTGCGCCCAGCCGCGGCGGCGCACCTCGGCCAGTGTGCGGCCGGTGAACTTGCAGCGGGGGAGCAGGGGCATGACCGCCTCGGGGGGTTCCCAGGCGAGCAGGATCTGGGCCGCCGAGCCCGCCGTCATGGGCAGGATCGCGCCGACCGGCACGGTGTCGCGCAGGCCGCTGGCCCGCTCCGCGGCGGCGACGCAGAGCCGCTCGTCGGCCCTGCGCAGGTAAAGTTGCGCGCTTTCGCCGGTGGCGTCCCGCAGTGCGGACAGCAGCGGCTCTGCGGCTGTCAGCAGGACGTCGGGGGCGGCGTTCGCGAGCTCTCCGAGGCGGGGACCGGGACGCCAGCGTCCCTGCGTGTCCCGTACCAGCATCCGATGAATCTCCAGCGCCTGCGCCAGCCGGTGCGCCGTTGCTCTCGGCAGCTTGGTGCGATCGACGAGTTCCGCGAGGCTGGCGCCGTCGACACACGCGGCAAGGATCACTACCGCCTTGTCAAGGACGCCCACGCCAGACATACTGTGTCCCACAGACCGAAACATACCTCCCAAGATGCGGGATGTCCAGATGGTGGGAGCAACCCAGTGAGCAGGACCCTTGCCCAGAAGGTCTGGGACGCACACGTGGTACGCCGCGCTGACGGTGAACCGGACCTCCTCTATATCGATCTTCATCTGCTGCATGAGGTGACCAGCCCGCAGGCCTTCGACGGCCTCCGGCTGGCCGGGCGCAAGGTGCGCCGGACCGATCTGACGATCGCGACCGAGGACCACAACACGCCCACCGACAACCTCCTGACGATCGCCGACCCGGTGTCGCGTACGCAGATCGAGACGCTGCGCGCCAACTGCGCCGAGTTCGGCGTGAAGCTGCACCCGCTCGGCGACCCGCAGCAGGGCGTCGTCCACGTCATGGGCCCGCAGCAGGGCCTGACCCAGCCGGGCATGACGATCGTCTGCGGCGACTCGCACACCTCGACGCACGGCGCGTTCGGCGCGCTGGCCTTCGGCATCGGCACCTCCGAGGTGGAGCACGTGCTGGCCACGCAGACGCTGCCGCAGGCGCAGCCCTTGCAGATGGCGGTCACCGTCACCGGCGAGCTGCCCCCGGGCGTCTCGGCCAAGGACCTGATCCTGGCCCTGATCACCCAGGAGGGCACCGGCGGCGGCCGGGGTT
Source organism: Catellatospora sp. NPDC049133 (assembly GCF_040648455.1). NCBI lineage: Bacteria > Bacillati > Actinomycetota > Actinomycetes > Micromonosporales > Micromonosporaceae > Catellatospora > Catellatospora sp. NPDC049133. The sequence goes on along the minus strand of NZ_JBEZDT010000007.1, from coordinate 79,043 downwards.
ACGTGGTGGAATACCGCGGCCCCGCCATCGAGAAGCTGAGCATGGAGGGGCGGATGACCGTCTCCAACATGTCCATCGAGTGGGGCGCCAAGGCCGGCCTGATCGCGCCGGACGAGACCACGTTCGCCTGGCTGAAGGGCCGCAACTTCGCGCCCAAGGGCTCCGACTGGGACGACGCCGTGGCGTACTGGCGCAGCCTGCCCACGGACGAGGGCGCGACCTTCGACAAGGAGGTGTTCCTCGACGCGAGCGCGCTGACCCCGTTCGTCACCTGGGGCACCAACCCGGGCCAGGGAGCCTCGCTGGACAGCGTGATCCCGGACCCCGAGTCGTTCGCGTCCGAGTCGGAGCGTGCCGCGGCCCGCCGGGCCGTGGAGTACATGGATCTCACTCCGGGCACGCCGCTGCGCGACCTGGCCGTGGACGTGGTCTTCGTGGGCTCCTGCACCAACGGGCGGCTGGAGGACCTGCGCACCGCCGCGGACGTGTTGCGCGGGCGCAAGGTCGCCGACGGCGTGCGCATGCTGGTGGTGCCTGGTTCGGCCGCGGTGCGGGCACAGGCCGAGGAGGAGGGCCTGCACGAGGTCTTCACCGAGGCCGGGGCCGAATGGCGGTTCGCGGGCTGCTCGATGTGCCTGGGCATGAACCCGGACACCCTCAAGCCGGGCCAGCGCTCGGCGTCCACGTCCAACCGCAACTTCGAGGGGCGGCAGGGCAAGGGCGGCCGTACCCACCTGGTGTCCCCGGCGGTGGCCGCGGCGACCGCCGTGACCGGCCACCTGTCCGCTCCCGCCGACCTGGACGCCGTCGGCGCCCGCTGAACCGAGGTAGATCGAAATGGAGAAGTTCACCGTTCACACCGGCACCGCGGTGCCGCTGCGGCGTTCCAACGTGGACACCGACCAGATCATCCCGGCGGTGTACCTCAAGCGGGTCACCCGCACGGGCTTCGAGGACGGCCTGTTCAGCGCCTGGCGGGAGGACCCGTCGTTCGTGCTGAACAACCCGGCCTACGCCGGGGCCAGCGTGCTGGTCGCCGGGCCCGAGTTCGGCACCGGATCCTCACGGGAGCACGCGGTCTGGGCCCTCAACGACTACGGCTTCCGGGTGGTCATCTCCCCCCGGTACGGCGACATCTTCCGGGGCAACTCGCTCAAGCAGGGTCTGCTCACGGTCGAGCTGCCGCAGGCGGCGGTGGAGGCGTTGTGGGATCTGGTGGAGGCCGACCCGGCCACCCCGATCGAGGTCGACCTGGTCGCCCGGGAGGTCCGTGCGGGTGGGCAGAGCTGGGCGTTCTCGCTGGACGACTTCCTGCGCTGGCGGCTGATGGAAGGCTTGGACGACATCGGATTGACGCTGCGCCACGAAGAGGCGATCACCGCGTTCGAGGGCCATCGCCCGGCTTTCGGAGTACTTGTCGGATAGGTGCTGAACCACGACAGCAACGTAATTGCCCCCGTCCTGTTATCAGGATGGGGGCAATTTTCTTTGCGACACATAGGTGGTTTTTAACCATCCTGTTGGCATATTGCTGACGTTGGGCCTACTGTGCGCACAGAATGACTGTTATAAGTCCAGTAGCACCATACGGGAGGAATCCGTGAACAAGACTGAGCTGATCGACGCGATCGCCGCTCACCCGACCGTGGTCGACAAGAAGACCGCCGCGGCCGTGCTGGAGGCCACGCTCACCGAGATCCAGAACGCGGTCACCAAGGGCGACAAGGTTTCGCTGACCGGCTTCGGTGTCTTCGAGAAGCGGGCCCGGGCCGCTCGCATGGCGCGCAACCCGCGCACCGGCGAGGCGGTCAAGGTGAAGAAGACGTCGGTGCCGGCCTTCCGGCCCGGCGCGGGCTTCAAGGAGACGGTCTCCGTCGGCAAGGTCGCCGCCCCGGCGAAGAAGGCGACGAAGGCCGCCGCCAAGAAGACCGCGGGCGCCGCCGGCACCCGCCCGGCCGCGAGCAAGGCCGCCGCCGCGACGAAGACGGCTCCGGCCAAGAAGACCGCGACCAAGAGCACCGCCAAGGCGACCACCGCCAAGGCCACCACGGCGAAGGCGACCGCGGCCAAGGCCACCGCCAAGAAGACCACGGCGGCGAAGACGGCTCCGGCCAAGAAGACCGTGACCGCGAAGGCGACCACCACGGCGAAGAAGACGACCGCCAAGGCGACCACGGCCAAGAAGGCCCCCGCCAAGAAGGCCGCCAAACGCTGACCGGTCCCGTTATCCCTACCTGAACAAAGCCGCACCCGCGCCGAGATGAGACGGCGTGGGTGCGGCTTTGTGCGGCCCTATCCGCGCTGGGGCGGCTGGGAGCGGCCCTGGCAGCCGGAGATGCGCAGCATGGAGCGCATCGTCTGGCGCGGGGTCGGCGGCGCGGGCAGCGGGTCGGGGCCGCCGCCGGTCCGGAACGCCTGCAGCAGGTAGCCCACCAGCCGCCGCCACGCGTTCGGCGCGGCCTGGGCGGTCCCGCGCAGCACCCCCGCATTGGCCATCAGCAGCAGCGGCAGATCCTCGGGCACGTAGTCCTCGCGCAGCGAGCCCTCGGCCTTGGCGCGCTCCACCAGGCCCACGAAGCCGTGGTAGAGCGCGACGCGGCGGGCCTCGAACTCCCGCGCGCCCGGGAACGACATGGTGAGCACATCGGCCAGGCCGCCGTCGGCCGCCTGCATCCGGCAGACCTCCTGCACGTACCCGGCGAAGCCGGTCCAGCCGTCCGGGGCCTGCCGCGCCTCGTTCAGCGCCTGCTCGTACTGGTCGAACTTGCGGGAGGCGGCCGCGACCATCAGGTCGTCGCGGGCCGGGAAGCGCCGGTAGAGCGTGGCGATGCCGACCCCGGCCCGCGCGGCGATCTCCTCCAACGGCACGTCGAAGCCGCGTTCGGCGAAGGCGTCGCAGGCGGCGTCGACGATGCGCTCGCGGTTGCGGGCGGCGTCGGCGCGCAGCGGGGGTTCCACCATGATCACCAGCTTAGCAGGACTGGAGGCGAGCCTCCGGTTAGTGCTACCGTCGCGGCACAAACGGAGGAGATCCACCACTTAGCCTCCCGTTCGACAAGGAGATTCCCGTGAACATCGCCCTCTGGGTCGTGCAGATCCTGCTCGGCGTGGCCTTCCTCGGCGCCGGCGTCATGAAGTCCACCAAGAGCAAGGAGGACCTCGCCCCGAAGCTGCCGTGGGTGAACGACTTCTCCCTCGGCACGCTGCGGCTGATCGGCGTCACCGAACTGCTGGCCGGCATCGGTCTGATCCTGCCGTGGGCGACCGGCATCGCGCCGATCCTCACCCCGCTGGCCGCGTCCGGCCTCGTCGTCATCATGGTGCTGGCGGCGGTCGTGCACGCGCGGCGCAAGGAGTACCCGGGCATCGTCTTCAACGTGATCCTCGGGGCACTGGCGCTGTTCGTGGCGCTCGGCCGCTTCTGACCGGCGGGTTCACGGGGTGAGGGTCAAGAAGGGCACCTTCTTATACGCGTAGCGATAAGAAGGTGCCCTTCCTTGCGGTTTTGCGCCAGCGGCGGGGGTAGGTGGTGCGGACGGTGGTGGCGGTGGTGCGTTCGCTGGTCGCCAGGCGGGTGAGGGATGCGCTGAGGTCGGGGTGGGTGTCGGCGAGGGCGAGCCAGGTGCGGGCGGCCAGGGCGGCGTCGGTGTGCTCGCCGAGGGAGTCCTGGAGGCGGGCCAGGGACTTGGCCAGGCGGCGGGCCGGGCGGTCGCCTGAGGCAGCGGCCGCGTCGGCGGCGTACCGGGCGCGTTTGACGTGGATGCGGACCTGGTGCCAGTCCACATCGGGCGCGGTCGGGGACAGGTCGGGCGCGCCGGGCACGCCCTTGCCGCCGCGGACCAGGCGACGCCACGGGCGGGCGAGCAGGCCGGGCAGCGCCTGCGCGGCGGGTTCGGCGGCGGCGAGCGTCAGCGGGATGCGGCGGGTGGCGGCGGTGAGCCGGTCGAGCAGGGCCAGGTAGCGGCGGGTGCGCAGGGCGGCCAGCAGGTCCGCGTACGCCTGCTCGCGCCGTGCCGCCAGGATCGCGTCCAGGGCGGCCAGATCGCCGTCGTCGCTCGGGCACGCCGGGTCGGCGGCGGCCGTGGCGCGTAGCCGGTCGCGCAGCACCTCCGCGTCGCGTGCCGCGCCCAGCAGGTCACCCAGCCAGCCGAGTTCCCGGCGCAGCGGCTTGGCCCACCGCTGGTCCACCAGCGGCTTGAAGGTGCGCAGGTCCGAGCGCAGCCGGCGGACGCCGACCCGCATCTGGTGCACAGCCGTGTCCCCGTCGGGCAGCGGCTCGTCCAGGCGTACCAGGGGATCGTGCGCCACGATGCGGGCCACCGCGCCGCGCACCGCGGCGAGGACCACGTCCGCGGCCCGCGCGCCCGCGGGCAGGGTCGCGGCCGGGGGCAGCAGATCCGGAGGGTACGCCGCCGCGGCCCCCAGCGCCCGCACCAGCTTCGGCGTGAAACCGCCCACCCGGGCCCCCGCCGCCAGCAGGCGCTCCTCCACAGCGGACAGCAGCTCCGCCGGCCCGCCGGTGCGCTCGACCTCGATCTCCCGGAAAGTACGCGGCACCGCCGTGCCGGACAGCACCTCGACGGTGTCGTCGGCGACCTCGGCCAGCCGCTCTCCCGTGGCGTCGCACAGGTCCACCCGCTGCCGCCGGGTGCGCAGCACCGCCACCGGCACCAGCGGCGACCCCCTGGTCAACGCGGCTACCAGCCACGTCAGCGCCTCCGGCGGCGACGAAGGATCGCCGCCGGCCAGTGAGATCTCCTGCCGGACCCCGGGCACCGCGGTCGGCAGCTTCACCGTCCACGGCAGCGCGTCGCCGACCCGGTGCCGCAGCGACGCCCCGGCTCGGGCCAGCCGCAACCCGGCCGTGTCGAAGTAGGTCGCGGTCAGCGTCACGGCCGCCCGAGCCGCCGGGCGGGCGTCCGCCACGGCGAGCTCGGGCAGCACGAATGAGGGGGAGACGTCGTACTTGCGCTCTTCTTCCAAGGTCACCGCTTGAGCATCCGCTCCAGCAGCGAAGCCTGCAAATCAACCCGGGGGTGCTCCGAAGTGGAGATGAGGCGGGTCCAGGTGCCGTCCGGGTTCAGGTCGAACGCCTCGATACGGTCCGACATCGACACGGTCAGCAGCTCGGCCAGCTCGACCCGGGAGGGCTGGTCGGTCACCTGGATCAGCGCCTCGACCCGGCGGTCGAGGTTGCGGTGCATCATGTCGGCCGAGCCGATCCAGAACTCGGCCCGCCCCCGGCCCGCGGCCACGTCGCCGTTGCCGAACCGGAACAGCCGCGAGTGCTCCAGGAAGCGGCCCAGGATCGAGCGCACCCGGATGTTGTCCGACAGCCCCGGCACTCCCGGCTTCAACGCGCACATGCCCCGGATCAGCAGGTCGATGTGCACACCCGCCTGCGAGGCGCGGTACAGGGCGTCGATGACCTGCTCGTCGACGAGCGAGTTCACCTTGATCTGCACCAGCGCCGGCTTGCCCTCGCGGGCGTAACCGGCCTCCCGCTCGATGCGCTCGATGATGCCCGCCCGGATGCCGTGCGGGGCCACCATCAGCCGCCGGTACGCCGTCTGGCGGCTGTAGCCGGTGAGTGTGTTGAACAGGTCGGTCAGGTCCGCGCCGACCTCCGGATCGGCGGTGAGCAGGCCGAAGTCCTCGTACAACCGGGCGGTCTTGGGGTGGTAGTTGCCCGTGCCGACGTGGCAGTAGCGGCGGATCTGGCCGCCCTCCTCCCGCACCACCAGCGCCGTCTTGCAGTGCGTCTTCAGGCCGATCAGGCCGTACACGACGTGGCAGCCCGCCCGCTCCAGCATGCGCGCCCAGCCGATGTTGGCCTTCTCGTCGAAGCGTGCCTTGACCTCGACCAGCACCACCACCTGCTTGCCCGCCTCGGCCGCGGCGATCAGCGCGTCGACGATCGGGGAGTCGCCCGAGGTCCGGTACAGCGTCTGCTTGATCGCCAGCACGTGCGGGTCGGCCGCCGCATGCTCGATGAAGCGCTGCACGCTGGTGGAGAAGGAGTGGTACGGGTGGTGCACCAGGATGTCGCCGTCGCGCAGGATGTTGAACATGCTGCGGGTCGACTCGCCCTCACGCAGCCGGGCGTGAGTGGCCGGGACGAAAGGGGGGTCCTTCAGATCCGGGCGGTCGCAGTCGTAGAGCTGCATCAGCCCGGACAGGTCCAGCAGGCCGGGCACCCGCAGCACGTCCCGTGAGTCCACCTCCAACTCGGTGACCAGGGTCGCCAGCACGTGGTCGGAGATGTCCGCCGCGACCTCCAGGCGCACCGGCGGGCCGAACCTCCGCCGCATCAGCTCCCGCTCCATGGCCTGCAGCAGATCCTCGTCGCGGTCCTCGTCGATCTCGACCTCGGCGTTGCGGGTCACCCGGAACACGTGCCGCTCCACCACCTCCATGCCGGAGAAGAGCTGGCCCAGCTCGTTGGCGATCAGCTCCTCGATCGGCAGGAAGCGGTAGGTGCTGCGGCCTTCGGCCGTGGTGCGGCCCACCTGTTCGATCCGGACGAAGCGCGGCACGTTGTTGGGCACCTTGACCCGGGCGAACAGCTCCTGCCCGGTGTCCGGCTCCCGCACCACCGCGGCCAGGTTCAGCGACAGGCCGGAGATGTACGGGAACGGGTGCGACGGGTCGAACGCCAGCGGGGTCAGCACCGGGAAGACGTGCTCGCGGAAGTAGACCCGCATCTGCTCGCGCTCGGCGTGCTCCAGATCCGTCCAGCCCAGAATGTGGATGCCGGCCTTGGCCAGGGCGGGGCGGATCACCTTGGTGAACTCGGCGGCGTGGTCGGCGACCAGCTCGGCGGTGCGCTCGGAGACCATCTCCAGCTGCGCCCGCGGCGGCAGCCGGTCGGCGCCCCGGGTGGGCAGGCCGGTCTCCAGGCGGCGGCGCAGGCCGGCGATGCGGACCATGAAGAACTCGTCGAGGTTGCTGGCGAAGATCGCCATGAACTTCATCCGCTCCAGCAGCGGCAGGCGCGGGTCCTCGGCCAGCGCCAGCACGCGGGCGTTGAAGTCGAGCCAGGAGACCTCGCGGTTGAAGTAGCGGTCCTCGGGCAGCTCGGTCAGCGCGGTGCTGGCGAACTCCGGGACCACCACGGTCACCGGCGGGGTGGCGGGGTGCGGTCGCGGCCCCTGCTCGGGCGCGGACCTGACGGCCAGAGGGGCGGTGGTCTGCTCGGGTGAGCCCTTCGCGACGGCGGTGTCGGCGGGCGGTGCCGGATCGTCCGCGACCGCGGTGATCACCGCGGGCGGTGCCGCGGGGTCCGTCACGACGGCGGTGTCGGTGGACGAGGGCACGGGGACGTCCGTGGTGGCCGCGGGGGCCTCCACAGGTGTGGACGGGGCCGGTGTCGGGGCATTTCCGGCCTTCTTGCGGGGACGTCGCGGGGCTGCGCTCACCACCTCATTTTTGCCCTATCGGGGTGAACAAGAGATGAACTCGGCTAAGCGTGGCGATGGCGGAACCCCGGCAACCGGACGCGGGTCGCACTCGGCACGGATCAGGGCATCGTGGGTATGGTGATCCGGCGCAACCCGCCCGCACCGTCATGCTCCAGGCGCACCCGCTGGCCCAGGCGCAGCAGCCGCAGCCCGGAGGCGTCGAACGCGGCGCGGTCGAAGGCGACCGGGGTGCCGTCGTCGAGCAGCAGCGAGCCGGTCCGGGTCTCGGGATCGAATGTCGCGACGGTGCCCTGCATGGCGTTCACGCTACTCCGCTCACGGCTCGTCCCGGTGGCCCACCTGGACGGCGGACCACCGAGGACTGCCCACCAGCGGGGTCACGTCCGCGCGGAGCACTCCCCAGCCCCGAACGACCGCGAGATCGTCCGCGGTGTCGACGTCGCGGCGCAGCGTGGGCCACGCCCCGGGCAGCCGCAGCGCGCCGGAGTGCTCGTGCGCAGCGGCCGACCCCGGGCCGAACCGCGGATCCAGCGGCTCGCCTGGCGCGGCCACCAGCAGCACGGTGCCGAGACCCGCCGCGTCCGGCACGAACGCTCGTCGCCCGGCCGCGCCCGCGAGCGCCTCGGCCAATTCGGTCGGGCGCAGGGCGGGCACGTCCGCGGGCAGCGCGGCCACGGTGCCGGCCCGGAGCCGTTGCGGCCCGTCCGGCCCGTCGGCGGTGCGGTCCACCGGGGCGCGGCGCTCGGTCGGGGCCGGGTGCGGCCCGCGGCCCGATCCGCGCGCGGTCACCGCGATGTCGGCGCGCCGGAGCGCGTCGTTGAGGTCGCGGCCGTCGTCGGGCAGCACGCCCGCGCCGCAGTCGCGCAGTGCCGCCGCGGCGCGGGCGTCCCGGGTGACCACCAACACCCGGGCGACCCCGTCGGCGGCGAGCGCGGCGGACACGGTGGCGCGGGCGAGGTCCAGCACCAGATCCTCGTGCCCGGCGGCGGCGCCGCGCAGCCGGCTCTTCGCCTCGGCCAGCGGCTTCAGCGGCACCAGCACGGTGACTCCGGGTGCGTACACTCGGCCATTCTGGCAGCCCGCCCGGTCGGTCAGCGGGGTGGCAGCCTCCGGCGGCTGAGGCCGTCACCCGGACGGACATGGCATGATGCGCTGAACATGGAGGCATGACGGAGCGTCGCGGCAGCGACGGGCCGGGCAGCCCGGTGCGTGGCGGAACGCACGTGGGCGCACCATGATCCGTGAGGATTCACTCGCGGGCGGCGTTACGGACACCCTGACGCGGGCATGTGAACGGGTGGAGGACAGGGAGGCTTCGTTGGCACGGCGCAGGCTGGGCTTCTGGTCGCGGTTCGCGGTGTGCTTGGTCAAGCCACCGCTGATCGCGCTGACCAAGCGGGACTGGCGCGGCTGGGAGCACATCCCCGCCGAGGGCGGCGTGATCCTCGCGGTCAACCACGTGTCGCACGCGGACCCGTTCACCACCGCGCACTACGTCTACGACTCCGGCCGCTGGCCGCAGTTCCTGGGCAAGGAGAGCGTCTTCCGGATCCCCCTCGCCGGGAAGATCCTGTACTGGTGCCGGCAGATCCCGGTGCACCGGGGCACGTCCGACGCGGTCAAGGCGCTCGACGCGGCGGTCGAGGCGGTGCGGGCCGGCGGCGCGGTCGTCATCTACCCCGAGGGCACCACCACCAAGGAACCCGACCTGTGGCCGATGCGGGGCAAGACCGGCGTGGCCCGGCTGGCGCTGGCCACCGGCGCCCCGGTCATCCCGGTCGCGACCTGGGGCCCGGAGAAGATCTTCGACCCGCGTACCAAGAAGGTCCGGCTCATGCCGAAGATCCCGGTGTCGCTGTGGGCCGGCCCGCCGGTCGACCTGTCGAAGTGGGCCGGCGCCGAGCCGAGCGCGGCGGTGCTCAACGAGATGACCGACGCGGTCATGATCCGGCTGCGCGACCTGCTCGCCGAGATCCGCGGTGGCCAGGCTCCGCCGATCTGGAGCCCCGCTGCCAGGAACGACGCCAGCGGCGCGGCCGACGGCGACACGGCGACCGTGGAGGGTGCCCGATGAGGGCCGCCGTGCTCGGCGCGGGCTCCTGGGGCACCGCGTTCGCGAAGATCCTCGGCGACGCGGGCAACGACGTGGTGCTGTGGGCGCGCCGGCCGGAGATCGCCGCCGCCATCCGCGACACCGGCCGCAACCCGGAATACCTGGAGACCACCCCGCTGGGCGAGCGGGTGACCGCCACCGCGTCCGCGACCGAGGCGATCAAGGGCGCGGACCTGGTCGTGCTCGCGGTGCCGTCGCAGACGCTGCGCGTCAATCTGGGCGACTGGGCTGCCGACCTGACCGCCGACTCGACGCTGGTGTCGCTGATGAAGGGCATCGAACTGGGCACCACCCAGCGGATGAGCCAGGTCATCGTCGAGGCCGCCCGGGTCGCGCCGGATCGTGTCGCCGTGGTCAGCGGCCCGAACCTGGCCGGCGAGATCGCGCTGGAGCAGCCGGCCGCGACCGTCGTCGCCTGCACCGACATCGACCGGGCCACCCGGGTGCAGCACGCCATCACCACGCCCTACTTCCGGCCGTACACCAACGACGACGTGGTGGGGTGCGAGCTGGGCGGCGCGGTCAAGAACGTGATCGCGCTGGCGTTCGGTATCGCGCACGCGATGGGGCTGGGCGACAACACCAAGGCGACGCTGATCACCCGCGGCCTGGCCGAGACCGCGCGGCTGGGCGTCGCGCTGGGCGCGGACCCGCTGACCTTCTCCGGCCTGGCCGGGCTCGGCGACCTCGTCGGCACCTGCATGTCGCCCCTGTCGCGCAACCGCACCTTCGGCGAGCACCTCGGCCGGGGCAAGACCCTGGAGCAGGCGCAGGCCGCGACGAAGTACACCGCCGAGGGCGTCAAGAGCTGCCTGGCCGTCCGGGACCTGGCCCGTTCGCACGGGGTCGAGATGCCGATCACCGAGCAGGTGGAGCGGGTCTGCCACGAGGGCGTCGACCCGAAGGTCGCCGTCGCGGCCCTGATGTCCCGCTCGACCAAGGCGGAGTGAGCAGGGGCTACGTTCTCTGCATGACAACGCAGTACGGGGACAGCACCCGTTCCCTTCATGCAGGCATACCCGACCCCGTCCCGGGAGCACCGATGCTGCCCGGCCCCGTGTTCGCCGCTCCCTACCACCTCGACCCCGAGGGCTACACGCCCGGCGTCGACGGGTACGGGCGGGGCGACAACCCCACCCGGCGCCTGCTGGAGAGCGCGATCGGGGAGCTGGAGGGCGGCGACTGCCTGGCCTTCGCCAGCGGCCAGGCGGCCATCACCGCCCTGCTGCTGTCGGTGCTGCGCTCGGGCGACACCCTGATGATCCCCTCGGACGGGTACTACAACGTCCGCTCGTTCGCCGCGTCCACGCTGGCCCAACTGGGCGTGACCACGGTGGAGGCGCCCACGGCGGGGCCGTACCCGTCGTTCGAGGGCGTACGGCTGGTGCTGCTGGAGACCCCGGCCAACCCCGGCCTGGACCTGGTCGACATCGCCGAGGTCGCGCGGGCCGCGCACGCCGCCGGGGCGCTGGTGGCCGTCGACAACACCACCGCCACCCCGCTCAGCCAGCGGCCGCTGGAGCTCGGCGCCGACGTGGTCGTCGCGTCCGGCACGAAGGCGCTGGCCGGGCACTCCGACATGCTGCTCGGGTACGCGGCGACGAACTCAGCCGAACTGCTCGACGCGATGCGGCAGTTCCGCACCCTGGGCGGCGCGGTGCCCAGCCCGTTCGACTGCTGGCTGGCCCGTCGCTCCATGGGCACCCTCGCCCTGCGCCTGCGGCAGCAGTCCGCCAGCGGGGCCGCGGTCGCGCAACTGCTGCGCGAGCACCCGCTGGCCGACAACGTGCGCTGGGCCGGCGACAGCGACCTGGCCAAGCGCCAGATGCGCATCATCCCCGGCCTGGTCTCCTTCGAGCTGCCCTCGGCCGAGCACGTGGCGGCGTTCCTGCGCGCGTCGGCGCTGGTGGCCGCGGCCACCAGCTTCGGCGGTCTGCACTCCAGCGCCGACCGCCGCCACCAGTGGGGCGACAGCGTGTCGCCGGGCTTCGTGCGCTTCTCCTGCGGCGTCGAGGACACCGAGGACCTGCTCGCCGACCTCACCCAGGCCCTGGACACCGCCGCGAAGCTCTGACCGGGCGCGCAGCGTCCCTTGATCATCGGAGTTGCCTGGCAATCGTGCGTATCTTGAACGCGGATACGGCCGATTGCCAGGCAAGTCGGTGGATCTAGACGGGGGCGGCGACCGCGACCGGGGTGGTCGGGGTCGGTGTGCTCGTGGCCGCGGCCAGGGCCAGGATGTGGCGGCGGACGATCAGCAGCGGGATGACGCCGAACAGGCCGAACGAGATGTCGATCGGGATCCACCACCAGGGCAGGCCGCGGATGGGGGCGGCGATGAGCGCCAGCGGGACCACCGCGACGCAGCACAGCATGCCCCAGTGGATCACCCAGAGGTTGCGGACCGGGTCGCGCAGCGGGCCGTAGAAGGCCATCGCGATCACCAGGTGGGCGAAGGCCAGCCAGTCCGTGCCGTACGCCAGAAACGGGAAGTCCCGGTCGGCGGTCTCCGCCCCGGCGCGGACCGTGCCGATGAAGTCGACCAGCGCCGCCGGAGCGGGCACCCAGTCCTCGCGGAGCAGGCCGTCGAGCCAGCGCAGCTCGGTGAGTAGGGGAAACGCCGTCACACCGCTGAGCACGAGGCCGATGATGAAGAAGACGAGCCAGTACCGGATGCGCCGCAGGCGCGCCTGAGGGGTCACGCTCCGAGAGGGTAGTGCCACCCTGGGGTGCGGTGCGACGTGCTCTTCACCGGATCACCACAACGCACGGTAGGGTCAGCCGCGTGAGTGAAAGCAGCCAGCGTAAGACCCGTGTCGCCGTCGTCTTCGGCGGCCGGAGCACCGAGCACGCCATCTCCTGCGTCAGCGCCGGCAGCATCCTGGCCGCGCTCGACCCGGCGGAGTTCGAGGTCGTGCCGGTCGGCATCACGAAGGAGGGCCGCTGGGTGCTCACCTCGGGCGACCCGGCGCAGCTGGCCATCGAGGGCCGCAGCCTGCCCGAGATCACCGCGGCCTCCGGGCAGGCCATCGTGCTGCCCGCCGACCCGACCAGCCACGAGCTGGTCGTGCTGGAGCCGGCCGAGGGCGCCGCCGCGCTGGCCGGGGTCGACGTGGTCTTCCCCGCGCTGCACGGCGCGTACGGCGAGGACGGCACCATCCAGGGGCTGCTGGAGATGGCGGGCATCCCGTACGTCGGGGCCAACGTGTTCGCCTCCGCGGCCGCCATGGACAAGGAGTTCACCAAGAAGCTCGCCGCCGCCGAGGGCATCCCGGTCGGGCCGTACGCGGTGCTGCGCAACGGCCAGGAGCTGTCCGAGGCCGACAAGGAGCGGCTGGGCCTGCCCGTGTTCGTGAAGCCGTCGCGGGCCGGGTCCTCGTTCGGCATCACCAAGGTGAGCAGCTGGGACCAGCTCGACGCGGCGCTGGCCAAGGCGCGCGCGATCGACCCGAAGGTGCTCGTCGAGGCGGGCATCGTCGGCCGCGAGGTCGAGTGCGGTGTGCTGGAGAGCGAGGCCGGCGGCAGTGCCGAGGCGTCGGTGCTGGCCGAGGTGCGGGTGGTCGCCGGCGGGCACGAGTTCTACGACTTCGAGGCGAAGTACCTCGGCGAGGACTGCGAGTACGACCTGCCCGCGAACCTGCCCGCCGAGATCGCGGCCGAGGTGCAGGAGCTGGCCGTGCGCACGTTCACCGCGCTGGACTGCGCGGGCCTGGCCCGGGTCGACTTCTTCGTCACCGAGGACCTGAAGGTCTACCTCAACGAGATCAACACCATGCCGGGCTTCACCTCGACCAGCATGTTCCCCCGGATGTGGGCGGCCAGCGGCCTCGACTACCCGAAGCTCGTCTCCCGCCTGATCCGCACCGCCCAGCGCCGGGGAACCGGCCTGCATTGAGCTGCCGGCGCCCGCTCCGCGGGCGCGGCATCCGGCCTCTCCACCGGATGCGAGCCGTCAGGCGCGGGTGCCGCAGCCCACGGGGATGCGTTCGGCGTGGGGCACGGTGGCGAGCAGGGTCTTGGAGAAGTTGATGACCCACTGGCCGGGCGTGTCGTACGCGGCCGGCACGGTCACCCGGACGGGCACCTCGCGGTCGACCGTCGTCCACGCGCCGTCGCCCTTGTGCCAGCACACGCCGTCCAGCGTGTACACGTCGTCGGTGGGGGCGAAGCTCGGGGCCGGGCCGCCACAGGCCACGGTGAGCGCCGGATCGCCGTACGCCGCGTTCTGCTCGTGGCCCGCGCTGACGTCGCGGCGCGGCAGGTCGCGCACCTGGTCGGGCAGCTGCGACAGCAGCGCGCGGCACACCGTGGCCTGCCGCTCGTTCAGGGCGGGCGCGGCCATCGTCACCGGCGTGGTGGGCATCACCTGGGGGCCGGCCGCGACGCTGGGCTGCGGTGCGGGCTCGGCCGGCGGGCGCATGGCCTGGAAGAATCCGAACCCGGCCAGCAGCGCGAGCGGCAGCGCGACCACGGTCGCGATCGTCTTGGCGGACGCTCGGCCCGACCGTGCCGTCTGGTCGTTACTCATAGGTGGATGATGGGGCACGTCAGGGTGCGGGTGATGTTGGGTATCAACTGGATCTGTGACAGCACCAGTTTGCCCAGTTCGTCGACGGTGTTCGCCTCGACCATGGCGATCACGTCGTACGGGCCGGTCACCGCGTCCACCCGGGTGACACCCTGGATATCGCCGATGGCCGCGGAGACGTCGACGGACTTGCCGACCGACGTCTGAATCAGGATGTAAGCGTGGACCACGGACGACTCCTTCACACGTGCCGCCTGTGAAAGTACCTCACTGAGGGTGCACAGGCTGCGGCAGGAGGCGCAAGGGTGAGTAAGGAAGCCAATGTGAGCGGGCGCAGCGAGGAAAAAGCATGAGCGAGCTTGGCGGGCGAATCATGCGGAGTGGCACTCATGCCGCCGACGAGCGCAGCGAGGAGAAGGCATGAGCATCGCGCGGACGGGGGAGTTCGGGCTGATCGAGCGGGTGGTGGCGCGGCTGGGGACCGGCCCGGCCACCATCGTCGGGCCGGGCGACGACGCGGCCCTCGTCATCGCCTCGGACGGGCGGGTCGTCGCGTCGACGGACGTGCTCGTCGAGGGCCGGCACTTCCGGCGGGACTGGGCCGAGGCCGAGGACATCGGCCGCCGTGCCGCCGCCGCCAACCTCGCCGACATCGCCGCGATGGGTGCCACCGCGACGGCGCTGCTGGTGGGCCTGTGCGCGCCGCCGGACCTGGACGTGGCCTGGGCCGAGCAGCTCTCCGACGGGCTGGCCACCGAGGCCGCGCTGGTCGGGGCGAGCGTCGTCGGCGGGGACATGACCGCGAGCCCCACGCTGACCATCGCGGTGACCGCGCTCGGCGACCTGCACGGGCTGCCGCCGGTGCTGCGTTCGGGGGCGCGGGTCGGGGACGTGGTGGCGCTGGCGGGCCGGGTCGGCTTCGCGGCGGCCGGGTACACGGTGCTGTCGCGCGGCTTCCGCACCCCGAAGATCCTGGTCGAGGCGTACCGGCGGCCGGTGGTGCCGTATGCCCTCGGGCCGGCGGCAGGCCGGGCCGGGGCGACCTCGATGATCGACGTGTCGGACGGGCTGATCGCTGATCTCGGGCACATCGCGCAGGCCAGCAAGGTCGGCGTCAACCTGCACCGCAGCGCGTTCAAGGTGCCGGAGCAGATGCGCGACGCGGCGCTCGCGCTGGGCGTGGACCCGTACCAGTGGCTGCTGGCCGGTGGCGACGATCACGCGCTGGCCGCGACGTTCCCCGCGGACGTGGCGCTGCCCGAGGGCTGGCACGTGATCGGCGAGGTGGTCGAGGGCAGCACGGTGACGCTCGACAACCGGCCGTGGTACGGCCCGAAGGGGTGGGACCACTTCCGGGCATAGCGGGCATGCGCAGTATCCTCTGCGCCGTGACCGAGATTGAGATCAAACCGACCCGCTACGGTGGGTCGGTCGCCCGAAAACTGATCGCCGAACTCATGGCCGACCTGGCCGAACGTTACGGCGACGCCGACGCGACCCCGATCGAGGCCGTCGAGTTCGACCCGCCCGACGGCGGCTTCTTCGTGGCATACCTCGACGGCTCGCCCGTCGGCTGCGGCGGCTGGCGCAGCTGGGCCGGCTCGGAGGAGATCGCCGAGATCAAGCGCGTCTACACCTCGGCCACGGTGCGCGGCAAGGGCGTCGGCAAGGCGATCATGGCGGCGCTGGAGGCCGACGCGCGCTCGCACGGCCGGGTCCGCGCGATCCTGGAGACCGGCACCGCCCAGCCCGAGGCCATGGCGATGTACCAGGCCATCGGCTACCAGCTGATCGCGAACTTCGGACACTACCGCGACGAGCCCGGCTGCCGTTCCTTCGGCCGCCCCCTCTGACCCCACCCCGCCCCTGGGCTGCAACTCTTAAACACTCGCGCCTTCGCTCCGCTCACGAAGGCGCAGGTCTTTAAGAGTTGCGCCATGGTGGCGGCCGGCGGGCCGGGCGGGGACCGCACCAAGGTCGTCGGACTTGCCGGGCATGTGTGCGTATCTTGAAGGCATTTTCGCCCAGGTGCCAGGCAAGTCGGGTGATCTTGTGGGCATGGCAAAAGGCCGCCGAGCGGAGCTCGGCGGCCTTTTGGGAAAGTTCGCGTCAGGCGCGGGCGACCTTGCCGGCCTTCAGGCAGGAGGTGCAGGCCTGGACCTTGCGGGAGGTACCGCCACCGGCGGGGGTACGCACCGTCTGGATGTTCGGGTTCCAGCGGCGGTTGGTCTTCTTCTTCGACCACGGCACGTTGTGACCGAAGCCCGGTCCCTTGCCACAGACGTCGCACACGCTAGCCACGGAATACTCCTGAGTTCGTCTTGATCAACTACCCGACCAAGCGTCACTGTGCCGGGAACTTTGCCAGGGTACCTGACGCGCAGGGCACGTGCCCAATCGGGGCGGAGCCGCCCGGTCGTGTCCGACCCGTGCGACGGCTGACATGACTCTACCGTCCACCACGCCCGACGCGAGAACCGGGTGCGGCACCGATAGGCTTGCGCCCGTGCTGGAGGTCCTGGACATCGCGGCGGTCAGACGCTGGAGTTCGCTGGCCGTGGCCGGTTTGAGCAGGCATGAGCAGGCGCTGAACCAGCTGAACGTGTATCCGGTGCCCGACGGCGACACCGGCACCAACCTGCTGCTGACGCTGTCCGCGGCGGAGCAGGCGGTGGGCGGCTCGCTGACGGACGCGCCGTCGACGGGAGCGGTGCTGCGCACCATGGCCCGCGGCGCGCTGCTGGGCGCGCGCGGCAACTCCGGCGTCATCAGCGCGCAGTGGCTCGCGGGCCTGGCCGACGCAGTGGACGGCGACGGGCTGGCCGCTGCGCTCGACGCGGCGGCCAAGTCGGCGTACGCCGCGGTGGCCAGGCCGGTCGAGGGCACCATCCTCACCGTGGCGCGGGCTGCCGCCGAGGCCGCGCATCAGGGCTCCGACGAGCCCGCGGCCGTACGCGCGGCGGTGCTGGGTGCGCGGGACGCGCTGGCCCGTACGCCGGAGCAGTTGCCGGTGCTGGCCGCCGCCGGGGTGGTCGACGCAGGCGGGCAGGGACTGGTGCTGCTGCTGGAGGCGCTGCTGGAGGCGCTGACCGGGGAGCACGACGAGAGCGAGGTCGACGGCTCGGCGGCCGGGGAACACGGGCACGGGCACGATCACGCCGGGCACGGCCACGGCTCGGCGGCGCTGACCTACCGCGGGCCCGCGTACGAGGTGCAGTTCCTGATCGACACGGGGGCGGCGGAGATCGCCGAACTGCGGGGCGCGCTGGACCGGCTGGGGGACTCGCTGGTCATCGTCGGTGGCGCGCCGACGTGGCGCGTGCACGTGCACGTGGACGACGCGGGCGCGGCGATGGAGGCGGGGCTCGCGGCCGGGCGGCCGTACCAGATCCAGATCACTCACCTGACCAGCTCGACCGCGGAGGGCGCGCCGCGGCGGCCCGACCCCACGGCGCGTGCGGTGGTCGTCACCGCGGCCGGGGACGGCATCGAGGAGCTGCTCATCGCCGAGGGCGCGGTGGCGATCGGCGGCAACCCGTCCACCGCGGAGGTGCTCGACGCGATCCTCGCCACCGGCGCGGGCCGCGTCGCGGTGCTGCCCACCGACTCCAACCTGCGCGCGGTGTGCCAGGCCGCGGCCGAGGAGGCGTTCGGCGAGGGCGTCAAGGTGCGCGTGGTGCCGACCCGCTCGCCGGTGCAGGCCCTGGCGGCGCTGGCCGTGCGCGACCACGCCCGCCGGTTCGAGGACGACGTGATCGCGATGGCGGAGGCGGCGGGCGCATGCCGCTCGGCGGAGGTCACCACGGCCAGCCGGGATGCGCTGACGGTGGCCGGGCGCTGCCGCCCGGGCGACGTCATCGCCCTGGTCGAGGGCGAGGTCAACCTGATCGGCGACGACCTGACCACGGTGTGCTGCGGGCTGCTCGACCGGATGCTGGCCAGCGGCGGTGAGCTGGTGACCCTGCTCACCGGAGCGCAGGCCCCGGACGGCCTGGTCGAGGCGGTGACCGCGCACGTGGCCACCCGCTGGCCGTTCGTCGAGGTGCACGCCTACCCGGGCGGCCAGCCGCACTACCCGCTGCTGGTGGGCGTCGAGTGAGGGCCGGCCTGTCACAGGGCCGGGAGAGGATCGGGTATGACCTCCGCTGACGTGGACACCGACCTGTCGAGACTGGTCGGGGAGAAGACCGCCAAGGCGCTGAAGACCCACCTCGACCTGTACACCGCCGGTGACCTGCTCTATCACGTGCCCCGGCGCTACGACCAGCGCGGCGAGCACACCGACATGCGCACGCTGGAGATCGGCGAAGAGGTCACCGTGCTGGCCCAGGTGCAACGCACCACGACCCGGCCGATGCGGCAGCGGCGCGGCAGCATGCTGGAGGTCGTCGTCGGCGACGGGGCCGGCGGGCAGCTCGTGCTGACGTACTTCCAGCAGGCCTGGCGCGAGCGCGACCTGCGCCCAGGGCGCTGGGGCCTGTTCGCGGGCAAGGTCAGCGACTTCCGCGGCCGCCGCCAGCTCAACAGCCCGGAGTACGTGCTGCTCGACCAGGGCGCCGCCGACGGCGAGGTGGCCGCCGAGGTGGAGGAGTTCGCCGGGGCGCTGATCCCGGTGTACCCGGCCGCCGCGGCCGTGCCGACCTGGGTGATCGCCCGCTGCGTGCGGGTCGTGCTGGACACGGTGACCATGCCGCCGGACGCGACGCCGTCCCGTATCCGCGCCGAGCGCAAGCTGATCGACCTGGCCACGGCGCTGCACGAGATCCACCGCCCGTCGTCCAAGGAGATGCTGTACATCGCCAAGCGCCGGCTGGCCTGGGACGAGGCCTTCGCCGTGCAGCTCACGCTGGTGCGGCGCAAACGGGACGCGGCGGCGTGGCCCGCCAAACCCCGCCCCCGGCGCGACGGCGGCCTGCTGGCCGGGTTCGACGCCGCGCTGCCGTTCACGCTCACCGACGGGCAGCTCGCCGTCGGCGAGGAGATCGCCGCCGACCTGGCCGTCGCGCACCCGATGCACCGGCTGCTGCAGGGCGAGGTCGGCGCGGGCAAGACGCTGGTCGCGCTGCGGGCCATGCTGCAGGTGGTCGACGCGGGCGGGCAGGCCGCGCTGCTCGCGCCGACCGAGGTGCTGGCCACCCAGCACCTCCGGGGCATCACCCGGATGCTCGGCCCCGCCGGACGCGCCGACGAACTCGACGGCGACCCGAACGGCACGCAGGTCGCCCTGGTCACCGGCTCCCAGGGGGCGGCGGCGCGGCGCAAGGTGCTCGCCAAGGTCGCCGACGGCAGCGCCGGGCTGGTCATCGGCACCCACGCGCTGCTGTACGAAGGCGTCGACTTCGCCGATCTCGGCCTGGTCGTCGTCGACGAGCAGCACCGCTTCGGCGTCGAGCAGCGCGACGCGCTGCGGGCCAAGGCCGAGCAGCCACCGCACGTGCTGGTCATGACCGCGACCCCGATCCCGCGCACGGTCGCCATGACGGTGTACGGCGACCTGGAGGTGTCCACGCTGTCGCAGCTGCCCGGCGGGCGCTCGCCGATCGCCTCGCACGTGGTCCCCGTCGCGGAGAAGCCCGCGTTCCTCGATCGGGCCTGGCGGCGCGTGGTCGAGGAGGTCCAGCAGGGCCATCAGGCGTACGTCGTCTGCCCGCGCATCGGCGACAGCGGCACCGACGATGACACCCCGCCGCCCGACGACGCCGTCGAGGACGAGCGCCGCCCGCCGGTCGCCGTGCTCGACGTCGCCCCGCTGCTGGCCGAGGGCCCGCTGCGCGGGCTGCGGATCGGGGTGCTGCACGGCAAGCTGCCCGCCGACGAGAAGGACGCGATCATGCGCGCGTTCTCGGGCGGGCAGCTCGACGTGCTGGTCGCCACGACCGTGATCGAGGTCGGCGTGGACGTGCCCAACGCGACCGCGATGGTCATCCTCGATGCCGACCGGTTCGGCGTCTCCCAGCTGCACCAGTTGCGCGGCCGGGTCGGCCGGGGCAGCGCCCCGGGCCTGTGCCTGCTGGTCACCGAGGCCGTGGCGGGCACCCCGGCCCGCGAACGCCTCGACGCGGTCGCCTCCACCCTGGACGGTTTCCGCCTGGCCGAACTCGACCTGGAACAGCGCCGCGAGGGCGACGTGCTCGGCGCGGCCCAGTCCGGACGGCGCTCCCACCTGCGCCTGCTCTCCCTGCTGCGCGACCGCGACCTGATCGGCGAGGCCCGCGCCGAGGCCGAGTCCCTGCTCGCCGAGGACCCGGACCTGTCCGCCCACCCGCTCCTGGCCGCCCAGATCGCCCGCCTCGTCGACGACGACCGCGCCGAATACCTCCAGAAGGGCTGACCGCCCGAAGCCGTCCTCCGGCCGTCCCGGTCCGTGGTGGCCAGGCTGGGTGCGGGGCCGACCCGCGCGCGGGGTTCGGGGGTTCGGTGGGGTCCCGGGCCGCACCAAGGTCGTTCGACTTGCCTGGCACGTGTGCGTATCTTGAGGCCGCTTTCGCCCGGTTGCCAGGCAAGTTCGACGATCGTGGCGCGGTCGTCCCGTGCCGTGGGAGCCGGCCGGGGAGGGCGGGTCGGTTCGGTGCGGCGGGCGACGGGGACGCGAAGAGGGGGCGGGTCCGTGGTGGACCCGCCCCCTCTTTCAGGTGATCAGGACGATCAGACCTCGGTCATGTTCAGGCGGCGGCGGCGCGCCAGCATGAAGACCGCGAAGCCGAGCGCGACCAGCAGCAGGCCGGACACCACGAAGATGGTGACGTTGGCGCCGGTGCGGGGCAGGGTCGGCGGGGCCGAGGGCGAGGCCGACGGGGTCGGCGTCGGGCACTCCTTGGCCTCGGCCTGGTACTCGTCGATCTTGACGCCGTTCTCGAAGACCTCGATCGCCGTGGCGGCGGCCTTCGGGACGGTCACCTTGACCGGGTCCTCACCGGGCTGGATGGTGATCTTCTCGGTGGTGAAGCCGCCCGCGCCCTTGACCTCGAAGACCGCCGCCTTGGTGGCGTCCTTGGCGTTCATCAGGGTGACGGTGGCGACGCCGGTGCAGTCCGAGGCGAACACGGCCGACGGCTTCGGCGCGTTCTTCACACAGCTGCCCTCGAAGGCGACCACGCGCGACTGGGTGTCGCCCGGCTGGCCCTCCCAGTTCAGGCGGATCTTCAGACGCACCGCGGTGGCGTTGCCCGGCACCGCCTGGGTGGCCTGGACCGTGCCGCCGCCCGGGATGCTGACGCCGCCGTGCAGGCCGACGACGCTGGCCAGGTCGGTCAGCGGCTCCCAGTTCTCCGTGCCGTACTCGATGGCCGAGAACTTGGGGTCGTTCGGGTTCTCGGCCTTGTTGATGATCGTGACCTTGGCCGGGTCGGTGTAGTGCTTGTTGATCGCCGACCAGGAGACCTTCCAGTTGCCGGTCTCGGTGTCACACGCGGCCTGACCGGTGAGGTCGGCCTTGTAGTTGCCGCACTCGGACTTGTCGAGCGCGATGTGGCCCGCGTTGGTCTGGGTGACGCCGTTGGACCACTTGCCGAAGACGGTCAGGTCGGCGGTGGTGGTGTCGAGGCCGGTGCGCTGCTCGCCGACGATCTTGCCGAGCTTGCCGTTGGCCTTGCCCGGCAGGGTGGCGCCGTCGACGATGTTCGTGATCGCGCTGTCGGGCGACGACTTGTCGTCCACGACGTCGATCACGGCGGTCAGCTTGGTGTCCCAGTTCTCGACCGTCCAAGTGATGATCCACTCGTTCGGCGTGCACTTCGCCTTCGCGGTGATCGTGGTGTGGTGCGCCTGGGCGGGGCTGGCCAGAACGGCGACGCCCGCGAGGCCGAGCAGCACACTGCCGGAGTATGCCGCGAGGCGGCGCAGGATGGGGCTCTTCACACGTGCTCCAGTTCGGGGTGTGTGGGACGAGGGTGAAGCTGTGAAGCGACCGCCTGACCCTAGTGAAGCTCCATCCGGGGCACGAAGTGCTCAGAGAGCAGTTAAAGGAACCGTTGCCGAATCGTTATCGCATTCGGGTGACGATCCTTGTCTCGGTGGCGCTGCGCGCATGAACAGGTGAACCAGCGTCACCCAGCGACCGACGAGCAGACGACGATCAGCCGCCCGCGCCCATGCCGTAGCGTCGTGATCGTGACCAGGATTGTGGCCGGCCGGTACGGCGGGCGACGGCTTCATGCCCCGACCGGCCGCGACACCCGGCCCACCTCCGACCGCGTACGCGAGGCGCTGTTCTCGGCGCTGGAGGCCATGACGGACCTGTCCGGCGCGCGGGTGCTGGACCTGTTCGCGGGCTCCGGCGCGGTCGGCCTGGAGGCCCTGTCCCGCGGCGCGTCGCACGTGCTGCTGGTGGAGTCCGACGCCAAGGCCGTCCGGGTGATCCGGGAGAACATCGCCACGCTGGGTGCGGGAGCCGCGGCCCGGGTGGCGGCCGGCAAGGCGGCGACGGTGCTGGCCGGCGGCCCGGCCGACGGGGCCTACGACGTCGTGTTCGCCGATCCGCCGTACGCGCTGAGCGAGGAGGACCTCGCCGCGGTGCTGTCCGGGCTGGCCGGCAACGGCTGGCTCGCCGAGGACGCGGTGCTGGTCGTGGAGCGCTCCAGCCGCTCGCCGGAACCCGCCTGGGTGCAGGGCATCACTGGCGAACGCAGCCGCCGCTACGGGGAGACCGCCCTTTGGTACGGTCGCGCCGTTGCGCAGAGTGGCGGAGCGGTCTTACCGGAAGGGTGAGCAGCTAGTGAGGCGTGCGGTCTGTCCCGGATCCTTCGATCCGGTCACCCGGGGACATCTGGACATCATCGATCGGTCGTCGCGCCTGTTCGACGAGGTGATCGTCGCGGTGCTGGTCAACCAGACGAAGCAGGGGCTGTTCTCCATCGAGGAGCGCATCGAGATCCTGCGCGAGGTCACCAAGAACCTGCCCAACGTGCGGATCGAGTCGTTCCGCGGGCTGCTGGTCGACTACTGCCGCGACAACGACGCCCAGGTCGTGGTCAAGGGCATCCGCGCGGTCAGCGACTTCGACTACGAGCTGCAGATGGCGCAGATGAACATCGGCCTGTCCGGGGTGGAGACCCTGTTCATGCCGACCAACCCGCTGTACTCGTTCGTGGCGTCCAGCCTCGTCAAGGAGATCGCCAAGTGGGGCGGCGAGGTCTCCTCCTTCGTTCCGGAGCTGGTGGAACGGCGTCTGCTGGAGAAGTACCGGGACAGCGGGACCGACTGAACCGCAGGTCCGTCGCGGCGACGCGCCGCAGGGGTCCCCGGTCTGCCACACGGGTGGACGGGGGACGCATCATGGTGTGGACAACAACGCTGGACAAGGAGTGACCGTCGGTGGACCCACTCGACCGGATTGACGACATCATCGCGCTGGTGGAAGCCGCGCGATCGGTGCCGATGTCGCGTAACTGCATGGTCGACCGCGGTGAGCTGATCGGCGCGCTGGACCAGCTCCGGGCAGAGTTGCCCGGTGAGCTGCGGCGGGCCGCTGCCCTGCTGGAGGAGCGGGACAAGATCCTCGACGCCGGGCGGCGCGAGGCGGACCGCATCATCCACGAGGGTGAGCAGGAACACGCCCGGCTCGTCTCGGTGAACGAGATCACGGTCTCGTCCGAGCACGAGGGCTCGCGCATCGTCGGCGAGGCCCGTGCCGAGGCGCAGCGCCTGCGCGAGGAGGTCGACGAGTACGTCGACACCGCGCTGGGCAACTTCGAGCAGTTCCTGACGCGTGCGCTGGCCTCCATCGAGCGCGGCCGGGACAAGATGCACGCGCTGCGCGAGATCGGCTCGTTCGTCCCCGGCGACGACGACCGCCCCCTGCCTTTCTGAGTCATGCGGATCCCGCTGCTGAGTCATGCGGATCCCGCTACGCGGCCTTAATCGGTGTCATCCTGCGCTTGCGCTCCGGATGACACCGAGCGGCCGCTTCGACGGGCTCCTGGGCGCGTGACCGCGCCAACTGCTGGTGGCGGTTCGACGGGGGCCTGTCGCTTCAGGTAATCTTCTACGTCGGCCTGCGATGACGGCCTCCATCTACCTGCCCAGTGAAAGCTCATGTCTGCACACTCGACGAAGCACCTCGACCCGCGCGCTCCGCTCGTCCTCGACACCCGGGACCTGCCGCGAGGCGCGGGGTCGATGCGTGCCGTCCATCGGGTGGTGCCGGCACCGGCTGAGCTGGGTCTTCAGCTGATCGGTGTGCCCGAGGGCGCGGACCTGACGCTGGATCTGCGGCTGGAGTCGGTGTCGGAGGGCGTGCTCGTCTCCGGAACCGTCTCCGGTGAGGTGACGGGCGAGTGCGCCCGCTGCCTCGCCGACATCGGCGAGCCGCTGACCGTGAACATCCAGGAGCTTTTCGCGTACGCGGACAGCGCCACGGACGAGACCACGGACGAGGACGAGGTGGGCCGGCTCCAGGACGACATGATCGACCTTGAGCCGACGCTGCGGGACGCGGTGGTGCTGGCATTGCCGGTCAATCCGCTGTGCCGAGAGGACTGCCCAGGGCTGTGCTCCGAATGCGGGGCGCGCTGGGACGACCTGCCCGAGGATCACTCCCACGAGCAGATCGACCCGCGCTGGGCGAAGTTGGGCAAGCTGACCGGCTCTTCAGGGCCGGACGAGCCGGCCGAGCCGGCGCCCTAGATCGGTGACCTGCCCGCCGCGTTCGCCGCGGTGGGGGCCGAGACCCGGGTACGACGGCTGCGGCCGTACCGAGATAATGGTCGGCGACCGCCGACTACTACTGAGGAGTAAGACAGTGGCAGTCCCGAAGCGCAAGATGTCGCGCAGCAACACCCGTCACCGCCGGGCGCAGTGGAAGGTGAGCGCGGTCGCGACCGTCGCCTGCCCGCAGTGCAAGTCGGCCAAGCTGCCGCACGCCGCGTGCAGCGTGTGCGGCACCTACAACGGCCGCCAGGTTCTCGAGGTCTGAGTCTCAGGCGATCCCGGTGTTTCCGGGAAGCTGTGAAACGTCACGTCGCCGGCTGGTTCTCGCCAGCCGGCGACGTCGCCGTACCTGTGCTGCCCCTCAGCCGCCGGGAGGGGAGTGACTGATGGCCTCGAAGCCGTCCCAGGATCCGCGTGCCGCCGAGCGGTCCGCGGAGGCCGCCGCGGCCGATCTCGCCGCGGCGTTCGGCGTGACGCTGGAGCCCGAGCTGCTGGAGCGGGCGCTGACCCACCGCTCGTACGCGTACGAGCACGGCGGGCTGCCCACCAACGAGCGGCTGGAGTTCCTCGGCGACGCCGTGCTGGGCGTCGTCATCACCGCCTCGCTGTACGAGGCCCATCCGGACCTGCCCGAGGGCCGTCTGGCGAAGCTGCGGGCCAGCGTCGTGAACTCGCGCGCCCTGGCCGGGGTGGCCCGTTCCCTCGGCGGTGACGGCATCGGCCGGCACCTGCTGCTCGGCAAGGGCGAGGAGACCACCGGCGGGCGCGACAAGGAGTCGATCCTCGCCGACACGCTCGAGGCGCTGCTGGGCGCGATCTACCTCGAACACGGCATGGAGAAGGCCGCCGAGGTGGTCCGCGCGCTGTTCGACCCGCTGATGGCGGAGTCCGCGCGCCGGGGCGCGTCCCTGGACTGGAAGACGAGCCTGCAGGAGCTGACCTCCGCGCACGGCTGGGGCGTGCCCGAGTACGCCATCGAGGAGCAGGGCCCCGACCACGCCAAGATGTTCACCGCCTGGGCGGTCGTCGGCGGCGAGCGCTTCGGCGGCGTCACCGGCCGCACCAAGAAGGACGCCGAGCAGCGTGCCGCCGAGGACGCCTGGAAGCTGCTGTCGCACCGGGCCGTGGACATCTCCCACCCCGAGGCCCGGGAGGCCTGAGGCCGCGACCGTGGCCAGCCCTTTGACCATCCGACTCGCCTGGCACTCGTGCGATTCTTGAGCACGCTTTCGCCCAGGTGCCTGGCAAGTCGAGCGATCAAGGCCACCGGGTGCCGGTGGGAACGTCAGGGGTGTTGTTCATGATGAGGGCGACGCCCGGGCCACTGCTCGGGCGGTTCGCGTCGGCACTGCCGCGCCGTCGCTTCAACGGCCGGTGAGGGAGGCTGGAGTCATGCCCGAGTTGCCCGAGGTCGAGACGGTCCGCAGCGGGCTGGCCCGCTGGGTGGTCGGCCGCACCATCGCCACCGTGGAGGTGCGGCACCCGCGTGCCGTGCGCCGCCACCCGGCCGGGGCGCAGGACTTCGCCGACGTGCTGGCCAGGCGGACGATCACCGACGCCCGCCGCCGCGGCAAGTACCTATGGCTGCCGCTGGACAGCGGGGACGCGGTCGTCGGCCACCTCGGCATGTCCGGCCAGCTGCTGGTGCAGCCCGCGGACGCGCCGGAGGAGAAGCACCTGCACATCCGGTTCGACTTCAGCGACGACGGCCCGCAGCTGCGCTTCGTCGACCAGCGCACCTTCGGCGGGCTGGCGGTCTCGCCGGGCGGCGCGACGCTGCCGGCGGAGATCGCGCACATCGCCCTGGACCCGATGGACGCCGCGTTCGTCGAGGCCGACTTCCTGGCCGCGCTGCGGCGCAGACGCACCGCGGTCAAGCGGGCACTGCTCGACCAGACGCTGATCTCGGGGGTCGGCAACATCTACGCCGACGAGGCGCTGTGGCGGGCGAAACTGCACGGCGAGCGGCCCAGTGACGAGCTGACCAAGCCGGCCGCCTCGCGGCTGCTCGGGCACGTGCGCGACGTGCTCGGCGAGGCCATCGCGGTGGGCGGCACGACCTTCGACGCGCTGTACGTGAACGTCAACGGCGAGTCGGGCTACTTCGACCGCTCGCTCAACGCGTACGGGCGCGAGGGCGAGCCGTGCTCGCGGTGCGGGTCGCCGATCCGGCGCGAGCAGTTCATGAACCGCTCGTCGTTCTCGTGCCCGCGCTGCCAGCCCAGGCCGCGCACGGTGGGCCGGGCGTGACCCGCCTGCAGGCCGGGTCGCGGTCCCTTCGTCGCCCGGCTTGAGGTTCAGCCCGGGGGCCGGTCGGGCGAGTCCGGGACGGTCAGGTCGGCGTCGGCGTGCTCGGCGTCGAGCAGGCCGACCGGCAGCGACATCCGGTGCGCCTGCGTGATCAGCTCGTCGACGACGCTGTGCGGCGCGCCGGCCAGCTGGTCCAGGACCGCGGCGTCGAAGCCCTTGTCCCGGCACAGCCGCAGCCGGTCGGTGAGGATGGGCGTGATCCGGGTGCGCAGCTCGCCCTCCGGGGCGTCCCAGCGCACCCGCCCGGCCGCGCTGGTCATCTCGGCGGGGAAGCGCGCCGCGTCGGGCCGATCGCGTTCGACCTCGGCCAGCGGCAGGTAGCAGACCGCCCGGCGGCGGGCGTGGTGCAGGTCCTCGACCGTGGCCGCGGCGGTGGTGAACCCGTCCAGCACGAACACGTCGGCCGCGGCGGGCTGCGGCGGCGCGGCCAGCGACCACTGCCAGCGCAGCCGGTCGGGTACGGCGGCCGGCGGTGGGGCGTCGTACCAGTGGGTCGGCCGGGCCGGTGTGGCGCAGGCGACGCAGCCGAGCGCGACCATCGCGCTGACCGGGACACGGGCCCCCGCGATCCGCACGGCTACACCGGGACCGGCACGACCGCGGACGCCCCGTGGATGGACGCCTCGTGGGTGGCCAGGCCGAACCGTGCGCCGCGGCCGCGCATCAGCTCGTGGCAGGCCGCGATCTGGTCCAGCGGCACCGAGTGCACCAGGTGCGCGTCACCGGGCCGTACGCCCTCCTCGGTGCCGTGCCGGTAGCGGTCCCAGGGGCCCTCGAAGGTGCACAGCACCGCGCCCAGGCCCCGGTAGATGGAGTCGGTCGGGCGGCCCGGGTTCACCAGCAGCGTGTCGAAGCCGATCCGGCGGGCCGCGCGGACCGCGACGGCGACCGGGCCGATCGAGTACGGGCTGGTCGGGGCCTGGTCGAAGAAGACGCCCCGGACCGGGTAGCCGGCCCAGCGGCCGAGCTCGGCCCGCACCTGCTCGGCCGGTCGCGCGCCGAAGGCCAGGTCGACGTAGCCGAGCAGCCCGGCGCCGGCGCGGACCAGCCGGGTGGTCGCCGCCGTCCAGGTCGGGTCGAGCCCGCTGCCAGGCCCGGCGTCGATGTTGAGCAGGACGGTCGCGCCGACGCCGGCGGCCTCGATCGTCGCCCACAGCTCCGGGTTCAGCTGCGGGTGTGCGGGAAGTGGGAGCAGGGGGGTCACGCTCGTACAACGACCGATATCGGTGTGCCGCGACTGCCCGGAAGTGACTGTCGGCTAGCCGACTGGCTCCCCGCCGCCGCTACTCGCGGCCGAACTCCTGCGTCCAGTACGCCCGGCGCTCCTGGTAGGCCAGGCCCACGCCGGTCGCCCGCGCGTCGCAGTTCAGGATGTTGTTGCGGTGCCCGGTGCTGGCCATCCACGCGTCCACGACGGCCTGGGCGGTCGAGTAGCCGTAGGCGATGTTCTCGCCTGCCGCATGCCGGCGTGGGTAGCCTGCGTCCTCCAGGCGGTCGACGAAGCTGCTGCCGTTGCGGCCGGTGTGGCTGAAGTAGTCGTACCGGGCCATGTCGGCGCTGTGCCGCCGGGCCGCGTCGGCCATCTGCGTGTCGGTGTGCAGCCGCCCGCAGCCGGCCCGGTCGCGCTCCCGGTTGATCAGGACGGCGACGAGGCTTTCCAGGGCGGTGATCCGGTCGCTCTCGGGACTGGTCCGCGGGGTGGGGACGGCGGCCCGCGCGGCGGCGGGCCGATTCGCGGCGGACACATCCGGAACGGCGGCGGCCGATCTCGGGGACACGTGCGGCGACCCCGGCGGGGTGATCCGCGATGACGGAGTGTCACCGGAAAGTGTGGCCGCGGTGTCATCCGAACCGGTGACAGCCGCCCCGCCCGCGGTGGGAGGTCCCCCGGCCGGGGTGGGGGCGGCGGGCGGTCCGCTCAGCGCCAGCGCGCCGCCGACCAGGGCGGCGAGTAGCGCACCCGAGCCGATCAGCGCGGGCAGCAACCGTAGAGGCGCACGATGCCGGCCGGCGTAACGGCCACGAGGTGCCACCGCCTGACGCTAGCAAGCCGGGGCGGTTTGTCGCCTCTCGACACCTTCCGTGATGTGTGGCGCAGGGCAACTTGACGTTACGGGCGTATCGGCGGAGTATGGATACGTCGCCAGTCGCGCCCGACCGCGCTCGCCAGCCATATCCGGAGAAACATTCCGGATGGCACGGGCCGGGAGTCGCGAATAACTGGGCGCGCGTTTGGCCGGCGAACCGGCAGCGCTTCACAAGGAGACGATATGGCGAAGGCCCTCTATGGCCACGTCGCCGCTGCGCCAGATCGGCGTATGCTCGACGAGGTCACCCGGTTGCGTGCCACGGTGCGGGCACTGGAGTTCGAGGTAACCCGGTTGCGTGCGGAGAACGATCGGCTGGCGGCTGCTGCTGCCGAGGCCGACGACTTCTTCCGCATTGCCGAGCCGGCTCTGACCTGAACAAATCCCGCGTGAGCGGGACCGTGGCCGACCGCCGCTTCTGCCGGCGTCGCCACAGTGCACCAGTCCTAATGCGCGCCTCCACTCCTGTGGCGGCGCGCTTTTTCATGTGCCGGGCCGAACGGGCGCCGGCGGCGGTTTAACCGTCCGGCAGGGTTGGGCATACGACAGCGGCGGCATCGGCGGCGCGTCCGGTGGCCGATCTCCTGTTGGGTACCCTGCAGCTTTGACCGGATAGCATGTGCCACCCGCCGACCGGCGGGATCGCTGATGATCATTTTCGGAGCGCCGTGCACCTCAAGAGCCTGACGGTGAAGGGCTTCAAGTCCTTCGCCTCCGCGACCACGCTGCGGCTGGAGCCGGGCATCACCTGTGTGGTGGGCCCGAACGGCTCCGGCAAGTCCAACGTGGTGGACGCGATCTCGTGGGTGCTCGGCGAGCAGGGCGCCAAGGCGCTGCGCGGCGGCAAGATGGAAGACGTGATCTTCGCCGGCACGTCCGGCCGGCAGCCGCTGGGGCGCGCCGAGGTCACCCTCACCATCGACAACGCCGACGGCGCGCTGCCGATCGACTACACCGAGGTCTCGATCACCCGCCGGATGTTCCGCTCCGGCGAGAGCGAGTACGAGATCAACGGCGACGCCTGCCGCCTGATGGACATCCAGGAGCTGCTGTCCGACTCCGGCATCGGCCGCGAGATGCACGTCATCGTCGGCCAGGGCCGGCTCGACAGCGTGCTGCACGCCCGGCCCGAGGACCGCCGCTCGTTCATCGAGGAGGCCGCGGGCGTCCTCAAGCACCGCAAACGCAAAGAGAAGGCGCTGCGCAAGCTCGACGCGATGCAGGCCAACCTGAACCGCGTCACCGACCTCACCGACGAGTTGCGCCGCCAGCTCAAGCCGCTGGGCCGGCAGGCCGAGGTGGCCCGCCGCGCCGCGACCATC
This sequence comes from Catellatospora sp. NPDC049133, assembly GCF_040648455.1. Classification (NCBI taxonomy): domain Bacteria; kingdom Bacillati; phylum Actinomycetota; class Actinomycetes; order Micromonosporales; family Micromonosporaceae; genus Catellatospora; species Catellatospora sp. NPDC049133. Next base: position 48,615 of record NZ_JBEZDT010000007.1, on the reverse strand, counting down.
CAGGCCGACCTGCGCGACGCCCGGCTGCGGCTGCTCGCCGACGACCTGTTCACGCTGCGCACGACCCTGGACAAGGAGGTCGCCGACGAGGCGGCCCTGCGCACCCGGCGGGAGCTGGTCGAGGAGGAGTACGAGCAGGTCCAGCTGCGGCTGTCGGTGCTGGAGCAGGCGCACGCCGCCGACGCGCCCGCGCTGACCCAGGCTCAGGACGTCTGGTACCAGCTCTCCGCGCTGCAGGAGCGCTTCCGCTCCACCGCCCAGCTGGCCGCCGAGCGGCACCGCCACCTGGCCGCGCCCGCCGAGGACGAGCGCTCCGGCCGCGACCCGGAGCGGCTGGAGGCCGAGGCCGAGGCGGTACGCGAGCAGGAGGAGGCGCTGCGCGAGGCGCTCACCGAGGACCAGGTGCGGCTGGCTGAGGCCGTCGAGCGCCGCCAGGAGCTGGAGCGCCAGCTCGCCGGGGCCGAACGCGCGCTGGTCGCCGCCGTGAAGGCGATCGCGGATCGGCGCGAGGGCATGGCCAAGCTGTCCGGCCAGGTCAACGCCGCGCGTACGCGCACCGCGACCGCGTCGGAGGAGATCGAGCGCCTGTCCACGGCGTACGGCGACGCCGCGATGCGGGCCGAGGCCGCCCAGGAGCAGGTCGAGGCCGTCGCCGAGCAGACCTCCGACGCCGATCGTGACAACGCCGACCTGGACACCGCCCACGCCGTCGCGGTCGCCGCGTACGAGGAGGCCAACGCCGCGGTCAAGCGTGCCTCCGACGCCGAGCGCGCCGCCGAGAAGGAGGCCACCGGCTGGAAGGCCCGCGAGGAGGCGCTCGCGCTCGGCCTCAACCGCAAGGACGGCGCGGGCGCGCTGCTGGCCCGCGGCGGCGAGGTGCCCGGCCTGCTGGGCAGCGTCGCGTCGCTGCTGGCCGTCGAGCCCGGCTGCGAGGCGGCACTCGCCGCGGCGCTGGGTGCGCTGGCCGACGCGGTCGCGGTGTCCGGCGTCGACGAGGCGACCGAGGCGATGCGGCTGCTCAAGATCCAGGATGCGGGCCGGGCCGCGCTGCTGATCGGCACGCCGACTCCGCAGTCCCGCCCCGACGTGGCGCTGCCGCCCGGCGCCCGCTGGGTGCTGGACGTGGTGCGCTGCGCCGACACCATCCGTCCCGCGATCACCAGCGCGCTGCGTGACGTGGTGCTGGTCGCCGACCTGCGGGCCGCGTCCGCGCTGGTCGCCGCGCACCCGTCGCTGCGCGCCGTGACCGCCGAGGGCGATCTGGTCGGCGCGTTCGCCGGGGCCGGTGGCTCGGCCAAGGCCCCCAGCTACATCGAGGTGCAGGCGGCCGTCGACGAGGCCCGCGCCAAGCGTGCCGCGGCCGAGGAGTCGATCGCCGTCCTGCGGGAGGAGATCGCCGAGGCCCGCGAGCTGGCCACCGCGCGCAAGCGTGACGTGGACGAGGCCGCCGCCGCCAAGCGCGCCGCGGAGGGCGAGCGCAACGCCGCCGCCCGCCGCCTGGCCGAGGTCAGCGCCGCCGCCCGCTCCGCGCAGGCCGAGGCGCAGCGCCTGGCCGCCTCCCGCGACAAGGCCGTCGCCGCCCGCGAGCAGGACCTGGTCCATCTGGCCGAGCTTGAGGAGCGGCTGATGGCCGCCGAGTCGGTGCCGGTCGACGAGGACCCGTCCACCGCCGAGCGCGACCAGCTCGCCGCGCTGGTGCCGCAGGCTCGGCAGAACGAGGTCGAGGTGCGTCTCGCGGTGCGCACCGCCGAGGAGCGCGTCTCGCAGATCGCCGGCCGGGCCGACTCGCTGCTGCGCCAGGCCGCCGCCGAGCGCGCCGCCCGGGAGCGGGCCGCCGCCCGCCGGGCCGCCCGCGAGCGCGGAGCCGCCGTGGCCAAGGCCGTCGAGTCCGGCACCCGTGAGGTGCTGACCAGGTTGAACGTGGCGCTGGAGGAGGCGGCCGAGCGGCGGGACACCATCGCCGAGGCGCGTACGGCCCGGGAGGCCGAGCTGGCGCAGGTGCGCAACGGCGCGAAGCGGCTCGGCGACGACCTGAACCGGCTCACCTCCGAGGTGCACCGCGACGAGGTGGCCCGCGCCGAGCAGCGCATGCGCATCGAGCAGCTGGAGACCCGTGCCGCGGAGGAGTTCTCGCTGGACGTGGAGACCCTGCTCGGCGAGTACGGTCCCCAGGTCCCGGTGCCGGTGATCATGCTCGGTTCGGCGGACCTCGCCGAGCCGGAGCCCTACGACCGGGCCATCCAGGAGAAGCGCGCCGCCAAGGCCGAGCGCGACCTGGGCCTGCTCGGCAAGGTCAACCCGCTGGCGCTGGAGGAGTTCGCGGCACTGGAGGAGCGCTACAAGTTCCTCTCCGACCAGCTCGAAGATCTCAAGGCGACCCGCAAGGACCTGCTCACCGTGGTCAAGGACGTGGACGACCGCATCCTGGAGGTGTTCACCACCGCGTTCGAGGACACCGCGCGCGAGTTCCAGGTGGTCTTCCCGATCCTTTTCCCGGGCGGCGAGGGCCGGCTCGTGCTGACCGACCCGGAGAACATGCTCACCACCGGCGTCGAGGTCGAGGCGCGCCCGCCCGGCAAGAAGATCAAGCGGCTGTCGCTGCTGTCGGGTGGCGAGCGCTCGCTGACCGCGGTGGCGATGCTGTGCGCGATCTTCCGTGCCCGCCCCAGTCCCTTCTACATCATGGACGAGGTGGAGGCGGCGCTCGACGACGTCAACCTCGGCCGCCTGATCACCCTGTTCCAGGAGCTGCGCTCGCGCAGCCAGCTGATCATCATCACGCACCAGAAGCGCACCATGGAGGTCGCCGACGCCCTGTACGGCGTGACCATGCGCAACGGTGTGACCGAGGTGATCAGCCAGCGTCTGAAAGGCGAGTCCGCATGAGGCGTCGGCCGGCCGAGGCCCTGCTGATCGACTTCGACGGGGTGCTGCGCCACTTCGATCCGTCCGCCTACGGCGACTTCGAGGACCGGCACGGCATCGCCCCCGCTCGGCTGCTGGAATCCGGCCTGGAGTGGGCCCGCCAGCTGCCGGCGATCACCGGTCACTGGACCCGGCAGCAGTGGCTGGACGCGATCGCGGCGCACACCGGAGCACCCGCCGCGGCACTGACCGAATGGGACGCCTACCCCGGGTTTGTCGACCAGGCCGTGCTCGCGTTCGTCCGTGAGGTGCGCGCGGCCGGTCGCAAGGTCGGCCTGGCCACGAACGCGACCGATGATCTGCACGACGACTTGGGGCTGCTCGGTCTCAAGGGCGACTTCGACGCGATCGTCTCCTCGGCCGAACTCGGCGTGCACAAGCCGACGAAAGAGTTCTTCAAGGCCGCTTGCCTGGCCCTGGAGACCCCACCGGATCGGTGCCTGTTCATCGACGACACCGACCGCAACATCCGCGGTGCCCGCGTCGCCGGTCTGTCCGCCCTCCGCTGGGACGGCCCCGACGTGCTGACCTACGCCCGCGCCGCCCTCGCGCTCTGACCCGCGACCGCAAGGGCCAATCCACCGTGCCCCGCCGGTCCGTCCCCGCCGACCCGCCCGGCCCGTCCAAGGTCATCGGACTTGCCTGGCACCTGTGCGTTTCTTGAAGGCGCTTTCGCCCAGGTGCCAGGCAAGTCGAGTAATCATGTGGGGCTGGCGCGGCTGGGGGCCGCATTCGGCTCGGTGTGAAAGTTTCTCTCGGGATGTGGAAACGGTAAGGGGCGGTGACAACCGGATCTCCGTGCTGCGCGTGACTACTACCGGACTCTTGCCGATCTCCAGGGCCGCCTCTCGCTGAGAGCGATCTCCGGTAGCCGCGAGGGTGCGCACGACCCGATTCGGCGAGGGGAGCGCGGCGATGACGTCGTCGCTGGAAGTGGACCGCGTGACGGTGGAGTACACCGCCGGAGCGCCGGTGCTGCGTGACGTGTCCGTGGCGGCCCAGGCGGGCCGCATGCTCGCGGTGACCGGCCCGTCCGGCGCGGGCAAGACGACGCTGCTGCGGGCCATGGCGGGGGTGCTGCGCCCGGTCAGCGGCGCGGTGGCGGTGGACGGCAAGCCGCTGCGCGACCGCGACGACGCGGTGTCGCGACGGGTGGTGCTCATCCCCCAGGACAACGGCCTCGCCACCATCCTCACCGCGGGCGAGAACGTGCAGGTCGTGCTGGTGGCCAACGGTTTCTCCCCGGAGGATGCCCGCCGGGCCACGGCCGAGTCGCTGGAGCACGTCGGCCTGTCCGCGCAGGCGGGGCAGCTCGTCGAGGAGCTGTCCGGCGGCCAGCAGCAGCGTACGGCGATCGCCCGCGGCCTGGCCCTGTCCGGCGCGGTGCTGCTGGCCGACGAGGTCACCAGCGAGCTGGACGCCGCCAACCGGGCCCGGGTGCTCGACCTGCTGCGCGCCGAGGCGGACCGGGGCGCCTGCGTCGTGCTGGCCACCCACGACCTGGAGGCCGCGGCCGCCTGCGACGCCGAACTCCACCTGCTCGACGGCGCTGCCGAGCTGGTCCGCGCCTGACCCCCGCCCCGGTGCGGACTCGATCGCGCCCGACCCCACCCCTGGTCCGGACTCGATCCCGCACCCCGTGATCCGGACATGGCCGCCACCGACCCCGACCCGATCGCGCCCGACATCACCCCTGGTCAGGCTTGATCGCGCGGGGCCCCACCCCCTGATCCGCCGCCCGTGGAAGCGCTTCCGGCGCTCGGAGCGGGTATCCCCGAAGAGGTAGCGCATGCTTCGCTTGGTGCTCGGCGTGCTGGCGAGCCGCCGCAGCCAGGCCGTCATCCTGGCCGTGCTCGCCGTGCTGGCGGTCGCCGCCGGGACCGCCGCGCCGCTCTACGCCTCCGCCGCCGACCGCGCCGTGGTCGCCGCCGAGCTGCGCGCGGCCACCGCGGCCGAACGGGCCATCACCTTCACCGCCGAGATCGCCGCGGCGAACGGGTATACCTCCCAGCTCGACAGCCTGCGCGGTCAGGTCGCCGAGCGCACCGACGGCAGCGGGCTGACCGAGATCGTCGCGGTGCACGCCGACGGGCGGGTGCCGGGCGTGTCCCCGGTCGACGCGCCGCTGTCCATGCGCGCGGACGTGTGCGAGCACCTGGTGCTCACCGCCGGGACCTGCCCCGCCGCCGCGGGCGAGGTCGCGATCAGCGAACCCACCGCCCAGCGGCTCGGGTTGAGCACCGGCGGCGAGTTCACCTACCGGGCGCACAAGGCTCCGGAGCCGGTGACGCTGCGCGTGGTCGGCGTGTACGACCCCGCGGGCCCGCTGGCCGGCGGCGACCCGTACTGGGCGGGCCGGGCCGACTACACGCCGCGGCCGCAGCGCGTGGGCAACCCGCTGTTCGTGGCCGCGCCGACGGTGGCCGAACTCCGAGCCACCACGCTGATCGCGACCGTGGACATGATCGCCGGGGACGAGGCGTTCACGGCCGGCAACCTCGACGGGCTGACCGAGGTGGTCAAGCCGGGGATGGGGCTGGTCGGCGTACGGATCGACAACGGCCTGCCGCGGCTGCTGCAGCGCATCGAGGAGACCCGACAGGTGCTGAGCCTGGCCGCCCCGCTGGGCGCGGTGCAGCTACTGGTCGTGTGCTGGTTCGTGCTGCTGATGGCGATCGGGTACACCGCCTCGGAGCGGCGCAGCGAGCTGGCGCTGGGCCTGCTGCGCGGGGTGCCGCCCCGGCACCGGGCGCTGCTCGCGCTCGGCCCGACGGCGTTCGTGCTGCTGGTCGCGGCCCCGTTCGGGGTGCTGCTGGGCTGGCTGCTGGTGCGCCTGCTGACCTGGGCGACGTTCGCGCGGGCGCAGGACGTGGTGCTCGATCAGGGAGCGCTGCTGGCGGCCGGCGGCACGCTGCTCGTCGTCATGATCAGTGCCGCGGTCGCCGAGCGCCGGGTGTTCTCCGGCTCGCTCATGGAAGGACTGCGGCAGGTGCCGACCCGGCGGCGACGCCGCGTCGGGCTGGTCGAGCTGGGCGTGGCGGTGGTCGCCCTGGCCGCGATCGGGCAGTCGTACGCCTCGGACAGCCAGGAGGGCGGGCTGCCGCTGCTCGCGCCACTGCTGCTGGCGATCGTGGTCGGCCTGCTCACCGCCCGGGTGGTGCGTTCCGCGGCGACCCGGTTCGGCGCGTCCCGCCTGCACCGGGGCAAGCTCGCGCACGGGCTCGCCGCGCTCCAGGTGGCCCGCCGCCCCGGCGCGGACCGCCTGGTCGCGCTGACCGTCGTCGCGGTGGCCCTGGTCGGATACACCGTGAGCGCGTGGGACGTGGCCGCGAACGCGGCCAGGGAACGTGCCGAACTGGCGCTGGGCGCGCCGCGGGCGCTGACCGTGTACGCCCCGTCGCGTACCGCGCTGCTGACCGCGGTCGCCAAGGCCGACCCGGACGGCGCCTGGGCCATGGCGGTGACCCGCCAGGACGACCCGGACATGACCCTGCTGGGGGTGGACAGCACCCGGCTCGCGACCGTCGCGCTGTGGCCCGCCGGTGCGACCGTGTCGGCGGTCGACACGGCACGGATGCTGCGTGCTCCGGCGGGCGACCCGGTGATCGTGGCCGGTGACGGACTGGAGTTCGAGGTGGAGACCACCCCGGAGTTCGACGGCCCCATGCGGCTGACCGCCGCCCTGGTCGGGCCGGACGGCGCCCCGGTCACCGGCGCGGTCGAGATCGCCGACGGGGCCGGGCGTACGAGCTACAAGCTGGACCTGCCGGCGTGCGCGGTCCCGCCCGGCTGCCGCCTGTACTGGCTGAGCTTCCCCGTCTCACCCGACGGCTTCACGCTGCGCGGCCTGCGCCAGCTCGGCCCGGACCGGGTCCTGCTGGAGGGCCAGGCCATCGGCGCGGCGTCGCGATGGCGGGCCGACATGGGCGCTGAGCGCGAGGTCACGGTGCTCAACTCCGACGACGCGGTGAGCCTGCGCTACGTGCCCAGCGATCCGCGCCAGATCAGCACAGACATCAGGCTGTACGTGTCCGACGCGCCTGTGCCGCTGCCGGTGGTCGCGGCCGGGCCGCCGTGGCTGGCGCACACCGGCGAGCTGGCCGAGATCGAGCCGCTCCAGGCGCTGCCCCGGCCGGTGGACCTGCGCTGGGTGTCGCCGGTGCTGCCGGGCGCGGGCACCGACGGGGCCTTGTTCGACCTGCAGAACGCCGACCGGCTCAGCGGCAGCCGGGACAACGCGATCCAGCTCCAGGTGTGGCTGAACGCCGCCGCCCCCGCCGACGCGGTGGACCGGTTGCGCGCGGCTGGCCTGGTGCCGGTGCGCGACGAGGCGGTCGGCGAGCGTGTCGACCGCTACCGCGAGCAGGGCGCGGGACTGGCGCTGCGGCTGCACCTGGCCGCGGCGGTGCTCAGTGTGCTGCTGGTGGCGCTGGCCGTGCTCGTGCTCGCCGCGACGGACCGCCGTAACCGGTCGGCCGAGCTGGCGGCCCTGCGTACGCAGGGACTGCCCGCCGGTGCGGCCGCCCGCGCGGGCCGCCTCGGCAACCTCGCGATGATCGGGATCGCCGCGCCGGTGGGCGCGTTGACGGCTGCCGTGGCGTGGGCCGTCAGCGGCCCGGCCCGGCAGATGCTGACCGCCAGCGGCGGGCTGGCACCACCGGGACCCGGCCTGGCGCTGGTCGCGGCAGCGGTCGCCGCGGCGACGTTGGTGCTGCTGGCGGCCGCGCTGACGGCGGGACGTTCTCTGGTCAGGGCCACCACCGGCCGCCCCGGCAGTGTGGAGGGACAGCGATGACGGCGCTGCTGTGGGCGATGGTGCGGGCCCGGCGCGGGCTGGCCGTGATCACGCTGCTGCTGACGGCACTGGCGGCGGCCGCCGCCGCGGCAGGACCGCTCTACCAGGACGCGGCCGCCGTGTCGCTGCGCGGCGTCGAGGTCGCCGCGGCCACCGTCGGCGAACGGGTCGTCACCGCGCAGACCTCGGACGACCCGCGCGGCGGCGACCAGCCGCTGCGGCCGTACGTGCCCGGCATGGTCACGCTCAGCGGGATCTCGGCTCAGGTCGTCGTCACCGGCGAGCAGGGCGAGGAGAACGAGCAGGGCATGTTCCTGGCCACCCGGACCGGGATCTGCGAGCACCTGACCATCGTCCGGGGCCGGTGCGCCACTGGCGAGCGCGAGGTCGTGCTGCGCGTGGACGCCGCCTCCGAGCTCGCCGCGCTACCCGGCCAGGACCTGGAGTTCCGTTCGCCGCCGGCTGGGCCGCAGGACGAGGACCCGCCCGCGCCGGTGCGCCTCACCGTCGTCGGCCTCTACCAGCCGGTCCGGCTCGACGACCCGTACTGGGGCGATCGGCAGGTCCTCACCGGTCTGGAGCAGCCCGCCGCGTTCGCCACCGAGCGCACCGTGGCGGCCGTCGACGGCAGCCGGATGCGCATGGTGGACCTCCTGATCACCCCGGCGGCGTTCGAGGACACCGACCGGCTGCGCGACGACCTCGGCGACGCCGAGTCGGAACTGGACGCGGGCGGTTTCGGCACCGACACCGAGGTGGACAACCTCATCGCCCGGATCAGCGCCGGCGAGGAGCAGCTGGCGTCGAGCCTGCTGCTGGCGGCCGTGCCGCTGGTGATGCTGTGCTGGCTGGTCCTGTTCATCGCGGTGGCCGGCGGCGTCGAGCAGCGGCGCGGCGAGCTGGGCCTGACCGCGCTGCGCGGCGTGCCCGCCCGCACCCGGTGGTGGCTGGCCACCGCCGAGACGTCCGTGCCGGTGCTGGTCGCCGTGATCCCCGGCTACCTGCTCGGGTACGCCGCGACCGCGCTGCTCGCGGCGGTCGCGCTGCCGGGCTCACCGCCGGTGTATCTGAACCCGGCGTCGGCGCTGTACACCGCCGTGGCGGTGCTCGGCGCGCTGCTGGCCGGGCTGCTCGCGCAGGTGCGCGCGCTGACCACGCCGGTGCTCGGCCTGCTGCGCCGGGCCCGGGTGCGCCGCCGCGGCGGCCTGGTCGGCGGCGTCGAGGCGATGGTCGGCGCGCTCGCGCTGGTCGCCGGTTACCAGGTCGCGGCGGGCGGGGACACCGGCTCGGGCGGCATCGGGCTGCTCGCGCCGCTGTGCATCGCGCTGGGCCTGGGCCTGGTCGCGGCGCGCGCGGTCGGGGTGCCCGCCGAACGGCTCGGCCGCCGGGCGCTGCGCCGCGGCCGGCTGCGCACCGGCCTGGCCGCGCTGACGCTGGCCCGGGGCGGCGGCACGCACTGGGTCGTGGTGCTGCTGACCGTCGTGTTCGGGCTGCTCGGCTTCGCGCTGTCGGCCCGGGACGTGGCCGCACAGGCCTGGCACGAGCGGGCCGAGGTGCAGGTCGGCGCGGCCCGGGTGCTGCGGGTCGAGACGCTGCCCGCGGCCAGCCTGCTGCACGCGGTGCGCACCGCGGACCCGGCCGGCCGGTACGCGATGGCGGCCATGCGGGTCAACGTGAACACCGAGACGAAGCTGCTGGCGGTGGACAGCTCCCGGCTCCCGGCGGTGGCGCTGTGGCCGGACGCGTACGGCGCCACGGCCCCGGCCGAGGTGGCGCGGCAGTTGCGGCCCGCCGAGGTCACGCCGCTCTCGCTGACCGCAGCCGAGGTCGATGTCACCGTCACGCTGGACCGGATCGAGCCGGGCGCCACGGCGGGCCTCACCCTGCGCCTGGTCGGCGTCGGCGGCGCGCAGTCCAGCGTCCGGGTGGAGAAGCTGAAGCCGGGCACGCACGCGTACCGGATCGCCACACCCGCCTGCGCGGCCGGTCCTTGCCAGCTCCGGCAGCTGTCGGTGGACCTGTTCACGCCCAAGCGGTACCTGGTCGACCTGACCATCGGCGACCTGCGCGACCGCACCGGCAAGACGGTGCTCGGCGGCGCGGACCTGGCGGGCCACCACTGGCGGCTGCCGCAGACCAGCGCCGCGCGGCCAGTGCCGGACCTGGTCCCCGCCGCGGGCGGCCTGCGGGTGTCGGTGGACAGCGTGCTCACCCCCGACATGCGCGCCTCCGCCGATCCCGCGCCCGACCCGCTGCCCCTGGTCGCCGCCGGTGACCTGCCGCCCGAGCTGCTCGGAGCGGGCGGCACGGTGCGGGTCCCGATCGTCCGCGCGGGCACCCTGCCCCTGGTGCCGCGTTACGGCGCGCACGGCGCGCTGGTCGACCTGCAGTACGCCGACCTGCGGGTGGGCGGCGAATCGGACGCCCAGGAACCCGAGGTCTGGCTGGCCGCCGACGCCCCCGCAGATCTCGTCCAGCGCCTGGAGGCCAACGGGCTGAAGGTGCTCGGCGAGCGGAACGCGGCCGGGCAGCTGCGGCTCTACGAGGAGCAGGCCCCCGCGCTGGCGATGCTGTTCCTGGCCGCGGCCGCGCTGGTCGGCGTGCTCTTCGCCGCGGGCGGCCTGCTGGTCACCGCGGTGCTCGAACGCGGCCGCACCGACGAGGGGCTGGCCACCCTGCGCGGTCAGGGCGTGCGCGCGGCGGTGCTGCGCGGCGCGGACCTGGGCGGGCGGTTCGCCCTGGTGCTCACGGGCACCCTGATCGGCCTGCTGGCCGCGGCGCTGTCGTGGGCGCTGGCCCGCGGGGTGCTGCCGGTGTTCGGCGACGGGGGCACCGCCGTGCCGCCGCCCGACCTGCCTGGTCCGCTGGTCACCGCCCCGATCGCGGTGGCCCTGCTGGTGCTGTTGACAACGTGCCTGCTCGCCACGAGGGTGGCGCGCGGGAGCGAGGGAGCGACGTCGTGAAGAACTCCAGCCTGACCGGTCTGGCCGTGGTGTGCCGCCGGGTGGTGCACATCTACCGCGCCGAGGGCGGCGACGTGGTCGCGCTGGCCGGCGTCGACCTGGACATCGCGCCGGGGGAGCGGGTGGCCCTCGTCGGGCCGTCCGGCTCCGGCAAGTCGACGCTGATCGCGCTGCTGGCCGGGCTGATGCGGCCCAGCGCGGGGCGGGTGCAGATCGGCCTGGTGGACATCGGCCGGATCAGCGAGGCCGAGCTGGCCCGGTTGCGCGGCACCGACCTGGGCGTGGTGCTGCAGGGGGCGCGGCGCAACCTGCTGCCGTACGCCACCGTGCTCAGCAACGTGTGGCTGGCCCAGCGCCGGGCGGCGCACGTGCGCCCCGCCGACCTGGAGCCGCCGGAGCGCATCCTGGCGCTGCTCGGGCTGACCGGCCTGGGCCACCGCAAGGTGCAGGACCTGCCGCCCGGTGCGGCGCAGCGGGCCGCGATCGCGGTCGGCATGGCCGCCTCACCCGGCCTGCTGCTCGTCGACGAGCCGACCAGCCAGCTCGACCGGACCGCCCGGGACGAGGTGCTGGCGGCGCTGGAGGCGGTCAACACCGAGCGCGGCACCACCATCGTCGCCGTGACGCACGACCCCGACGTGGGCGCGCGGCTGGGCCGGGCGGTGACCATCCGCGACGGCCGGGTCGGCTCGGAGGGGCGCGACGGGCGGGAGTTCGCGGTCATCGCGGGGGACGGCACCGTGCAGTTGCCGCCGGACGTGCTGGATGTGCTGCCGCCGGGCACGCTGCTCACGGTCGAGCACGCGGGCGGCAAGGTCACGTTGGTCACGGACGACCACTCGGTGTCGGTGCCGGTCAGTACTGAGGCCGTCTGACCGCCATCTGCGCGGCCGGGCCGTCGGTGGCGACGCCCGGCGCTCGCTTCCGCCGCGCCTTCTATCGACGTTGGCCTATTGCATCGAGTTCGATCGCCGCGCGACAGTCGATTTAATAGGCCAACGTCGATGACAGGGCGGGGTCCGGGGACCCGGCGCGGCGGATCGCCGGACGGTCGGGTGTCGGAAAGGTGACATCGAGGGGTCAGCGGGTGAGGTCGTGGCGGCGGACGGGGGACAGGCCGGCGCCGCCGGCGGTGCCCTCGATGACGACCGAGGCGGCGCGGCCGCGGTGGGTGAGCGTGGCCACGGCGCTGCCGAAGTACGGCGGGTCGTAGGCCGTCCAGCGCACCGCCGGACGGGGCACGCCGAACAGGCGGGCGACCAGCGCGGCCGGGCCGGACAGCGCCCGCCACCAGCCCACCCGCAGCAGCGTGCGCATGACGCCCTGGATGCTCTGGTGCAGCGGCGAGCAGGTGATCTGGTGCACGGTCGCGGTCGCGCCGGGGATCGCGGCGCGGGCGACGTACGAGTGGTGCACGTCGCCGCCGAGCACGCTCACCGTTGCCGGGCCGCGCACCCCGGCGATCAGCGCCGTCAGCTCGTCGAAGGAGTGCCCGACGGCCGCCCAGTGCTCCAGGTCGTACTTCTGGCGCAGCCGCTCCATGCCGGGCCGCTTCGCCGCCAGCACCTCGATGACGGCCTCACCGTGGTGGATCGTCGGCGCTAGCAGCCACGGCAGCGAGCAGGCCAGCACGAGGTGGTCGCAGTCGGCGCGAGCCTGCTCGGTCAGGTCGTCCCAGTGCTCCTGCGGCCACATGCGGCGTTCGGGCCCGTCGATCACCCGGTTGCCCCGGCAGTCGAGCATGACCAGCCGCGTACGGCCGACGTCGACGGTGTATCCCCACGGATAGGGGTCCGGCCCTGCCGGGGTGGCGACCCGGGCCGCGAACTCGCTCAGCACCGCAGTGGCGTCCTCGCCGGCCCGGATGCGCGTCCACACCGGGTCGCCGTCGAGCTGCGCCGGGGCGAGGTTGCCGAGGTGCTGGAACAGCCAGTACGAGGCGATGCCGGTGGTGCTGCGCTCGCCCCACCAGGGCTCGCGGCGCACCTCGGCGAGCCAGGCGGCCGAGGAGTTCCAGTCGTCCATGATCTCGTGATCGTCGAAGATCATCACGCTGGGCACCGTGGACAGCAGCCAGCGGACCGGCATCTCGGTCCACGACTCGTGGTAGAGGTGCACGTACTCGGCGAACGTGACGACGTGTCCCTCGGGCGCGGAGCCCGGCCTGGTCTGCTCGGCCAGCCAGCTGCGGGTCGGGGCGGACAGGCCGTCGGCGTAGATCTGGTCGCCGATCAGCGCCAGCAGGTCGGGCAGGTCGGCGTGCCCGTGCCGGGCCTGCGTGAGCAGCCGGTGTCCGAGCGCCTCCAGCGCGTCCGGGTCGTGTCCGGCCTCGGCGTGGGTCTGCGCGCTGGCCTCGCGGCAGGAGCCGAACGCGATCACCGCGTCGGCCTGTCCCGGATCGCGGATGGTGATCACGGAATCGGGGTATCCCGGCAGCGGCCACACGGCCGCGCCGTCGAGTTCGACGGTGTACGAGTTCGCACCGGTCGGCAGTCCGGCCAGCACCACCAGTCCCACGTGCACCCCGAACGCCTCGAACGTGTCCGACGTCACGCTCGCCTCACCCGCGCGCACGCGCACCCGCGCGGGCTGGTCGGTCTGTACCCAGATGACCGCCTGGTCACCGTCGACGCGCCGCAGGAGGGGGCCGAGGAGGAGGTTCGCCACGCGGACATCCTCCGTGATCGGGACGGTGGTGGCCAGGGCCGGGGCTGTCGTATCGGCGCGCGCGGCCTCCGGTGTGCGCCGGATGCCCCGAGGTTTGAGAGGATGCCCAGCATGAAAGACGCGCTCGTCCCCGTACTCATCGTCATCGGCCTGCTACTGCTGGCCGGACTGGCGCTGTTCCTGGTCCGCCGGCCGGGCCGCGGCACGCTGCCGCAGGCGCCGGAGGGCGAGCGCCCGGGGATCGAGCGCGGGGAGAAGATCCCGCCGAGCGTGATCGCGCCGCCCGCGCCCGAGAAGGCGCCGGAGCAGCCCGCACCGGGCAAACCGGCCGTCGTGCCCGCCCCGGCCCCGCCCGCCCCGGTCGAGACGGCGCCGCCGGTCGCGCCGCCGAAGGCCGAGCCGGAGATCGAGAAGCCGGAGCCGACCGCGGGCCGCCTGGTGCGGCTGCGCGCCCGGCTGTCGCGCTCGCAGAACGTCTTCGGCAAGGGCCTGCTCGGCCTGCTGTCGCGCGACCACCTCGACGACGACGCGTGGGACGAGGTCGAGGAGAGCCTGATCAGCGCCGACGTGGGCGTGCAGGCGACCACCGAGATCGTGGCGAAGCTGCGCGAGCGCACCCGGGTGCTGGGCACCCGCAGCGCCGCCGACCTGCGCTCGCTGCTGGCCGAGGAGCTCACCGAGGCGCTGGACCCGAAGCTGGACCGCTCGCTGCACACCGGCGTGGTGGACGGCAAGCCGTCGGTGATCCTGGTCGTCGGCGTGAACGGCGCGGGCAAGACCACCAGCTGCGGCAAGATCGCCCGGGTGCTGGTGGCCGACGGCCACACCGTGGTGCTGGGCGCGGCCGACACCTTCCGCGCGGCCGCCGCCGAGCAGCTGGCCACCTGGGCCAGCCGGGTCGGCGCGCAGGTCGTGCGCGGTCCCGAGGGCGGTGACCCGGCCGCCGTGGCGTTCGACGCGGTCAAGAAGGGCATCGACGCGGGCGTCGACACCGTGCTCATCGACACCGCCGGCCGCCTGCAGAACAAGGTCGGCCTGATGGACGAGCTGGGCAAGATCAAGCGTGTGGTGGAGAAGCACGGCCCGGTCTCGGAGACCCTGCTGGTGCTCGACGCGACCGCGGGACAGAATGGGCTGAGCCAGGCTCGGGTCTTCACCGAGGTCGCCGAGGTCACCGGCGTGGTGCTCACTAAATTGGACGGCACGGCGAAGGGCGGTATCGTGATCGCGGTGCAGCGTGCTCTCGGCATTCCGGTGAAGCTGGTCGGCCTCGGCGAGGGTCCCGACGATCTCGCACCCTTCGACCCTCAGCAGTTCGTCTCCGCCCTGCTGGGCGACGAGTGACGAGCCGACGAGCGACGAGCAGCTGACGAGTCCATGGTGACAGCCCCTTTCCAGGATCCCACCGAGATCCCGCTGCGTGGCGGGAACGTCAGCACGGTGGTGCGGGTCGGCGAGACGGTTCGGCGCAACGCCGGTCCGTGGACGCCGACCGTGCACGCCCTGCTGCGCCATCTCGAGTACGCCGGTTTCACCGGTTCCCCCCGTGCCCTGGGCATGGACGAGCACGGCCGCGAGGTGCTGTCGTACCTGCCGGGCGAGTGCGGGGAGTACCCGCTGGCCCCGCACTGGGTCACCGACGAGGCGCTGGTCACCGTCGCCACCATGCTGCGCATGTTCCACGACGCGCAGGCCGGCTTCCGGACCCCGCCGGGCGGGGTGTGGCGCTCGTTCGGGCCGCCCCCGCCGGACGCGGAGATCATCTGCCACCACGACGCCGCCCCGCACAACGTCATCTGGCGGCCGGACGGCACCCTCGCGATGATCGACTTCGACCTCGCCTCGCCCGGGTCGCGCATCTACGACGTGGCGTACGCGGCCTGGACCTGGGTGCCGATCTTCAGTGACCGGGACTCGATCACGCTCGGCTGGCACCGGCCCGACCGGCCGCGCCGGCTGCGCCTGTTCGCCGACGCGTACGGGCTGATCCCGCGTGACCGGCACCGTCTCGTGCGGACCATCCGCAAGCGGATCGTGGACCACGTCGAGGGCATCCGCCGCCTCGCCACCGCGGGGGAGCCGGCGTTCGTACGGATCGTGCAGAAGGGCCACCTTCGGCGGCCGCTTCGCGACCTTCGGCTGATTGACTACGAGCGGTACACGCTGGAGCACGCGCTGCGCTGAAACGCGCCATGAATGCTCTCCTCACGTGTGAACATTTCTTCACACGTACGAAACAGATCGTGACGTGCCGGAAACCGAGCAGCGTCACTGCGCGAAACAGGGGTTGGCGATGCTGCCCCCCAACCAGCACCGATGGCACTGCGGCGATCGGTCGGGGATGACACGACGAGCGGCCTGTCGACACGGCGGCGCCACGACGGTCGACCTCGGGGCTGGCTGGGAGGAACCCACTCACTTAGGAGGGCAGCGTGCTGCTCGTCGAAGATCCACCGACGATCGACACCGGCAACACAGCGTGGCTGCTGGTCTCGTCCGCTCTGGTGCTGCTCATGACTCCGGGTCTGGCGCTGTTCTACGGCGGCCTGAACCGTGCCAAGGGCGTCCTCAACATGATGATCATGAGCTTCGCCTCGATCGGGCTCGTCTCCATCATCTGGGTCGTCTACGGCTTCACCGCCGCGTTCGGCACGAACGCCAACGCGGACCTGAACGGTTTCATCGGTAACTTCTCCACCTACCTGGGTATGCCGATCGACAAGACCGGCGAGATCTGGTTCCTGGCCGGCGCGTCGACGGGCATCCCGACGTACGTGTTCGCCATCTTCCAGATGATGTTCGCGGTCATCACGGTCGCCCTGATCAGCGGCGCGATCTCCGACCGGGCGAAGTTCGCCGGCTGGCTGGTCTTCGCCTTCGGCTGGGTGACCCTGGTCTACATCCCGGTCGCGCACTGGGTCTGGGGCGGCGGCTTCATCGGCGCCAAGATCTTCGCGCTCGACTTCGCCGGTGGCACCGCGGTCCACATCAACGCCGGTGCCGCGGCACTGGGCGTGGCCCTGGTGCTCGGCAAGCGCATCGGCTGGCCGAAGGACAAGTTCAAGCCGCACAACGTGCCGTTCGTCGCTCTCGGCGCCGGTCTGCTGTGGTTCGGCTGGTTCGGGTTCAACGCGGGCTCGGAGCTGACGGTCGACGCCATCACGGGTGTCGCGTTCCTGAACACCCAGGTGGCCACGGCGGCCGGTCTGCTCGGCTGGATCATCGTCGAGTGGTTCCGTGACGGCAAGCCGACCCTGGTCGGCGCGTCCTCCGGCGCGGTCGCCGGCCTGGTCGCGATCACCCCGGCCTGTGGCTTCATCCCGACCCTGCCCGCGGTGCTGCTCGGCCTCGTGGCCGGTGCGGTCTGCGCGCTGGCGGTCGGCCTGAAGTACAAGCTCGGCTACGACGACTCGCTCGACGTGGTCGGTGTGCACTTCGTCGGTGGCTGGATCGGCTCGCTGTTCATCGGTCTGTTCGCCAGCACCGAGCTGAACTCCTTCATCACCACGCTGGGCGGCCAGGACGGCCTGTTCTACGGCGGCGGCGTGACGCAGCTCGGCCGGCAGGCGCTGGCCAGCGGCATCGTGACGGTCTTCTCGTTCGTGGTCGCGGCGCTGCTCGCGTTCGTGATCGACAAGACCATCGGCTTCCGGGTCAAGCCCGAGGCCGAGGTCGAGGGCATCGACGTGGCCGAGCACGCGGAGAGCGCGTACGAGCTGTCGTCCTCGGCGGGCGGCGGCAGCGCCGGCGCCTTCGCTCTGGCCGGTATCGGTACGCCCAAGGCCCCCAAGGCCGATGTGGAAGAGACGGCACCGGCCACCGAAAAGGTGTCCGGCTAAGGTTCCCAGATGGAGGGGTTGAGCATGAAGCTGGTCACCGCCGTCATCAAGCCGTACCAGTTGGACGCTGTGAAGGAGGCTCTGCACGCCATGGGCGTGGCCGGGCTGACGGTCAGCGAGGTCCAGGGTTACGGCCGGCAGAAGGGCCACACCGAGGTGTACCGGGGTGCCGAGTACACGGTGGAGTTCCTGCCGAAGATCCGGATCGAGGTGGTCACGGACGAGCTGGACGTGGAGAAGGTAGTCGACTCCATCGTCACCGCCGCCCGGACCGGCAAGATCGGGGACGGAAAGGTCTGGGTCACCGAGGTCTCCGAGGTGGTCCGGGTCCGCACCGGCGAGCGCGGACTCGACGCGCTCTGAGGCAGTAGCCGTAACAACCTGAAAGAGGACCACATGGGCCCGGGGAACGTCGTAGCTTCCGCATCGGACAGCGCGGCGGGCCCCGGGCCCGACTATGCGCGCCTAGCGCTGCGCGAGCCGGGCTCCATCGGCGCGGTCGCCCGGCTCGCGCGGGCCGGCGCGCTCGACGCCTGGCTGCGCCGCCTGCTACCGGACACCCCCGGTGTCGCCCTGGTGGCCGTCGGCGGCCTGGGCCGCCGGGAGTGCACCCCGCACGGCGACCTGGACCTGATCCTGGTGCACGCCGGGGTGCCGCGGGTCGACGAGCTGGCCGCCTCACTCTGGTATCCGATCTGGGACGCCCGGATGGGCCTGGACCACTCCACCCGGACCGTCGCCGAATCGCTCGACGCGGCACACGACGACGTCAAGGTGGCCCTCGGGCTGCTCGACGCCCGCCACATCGCCGGCGACCCCGACCTGTCCGCCCAGCTCGGCCGCGCCGCCGTGGACCAGTGGCGGCGCACCGCCCGCCGCCAGTTGCTGCGGCTGCGCGAACTCGTCGAGGAGCGCCACGCCGCCCACGGCGAGCTGGCGTACCTGCTCGAAGGCGACGTCAAGGAGGCCGCCGGGGGTCTGCGCGACGTCGGCGTGCTGCGCGGCATCGGTGTCGCCGGAGTCGCCGACGCGCTGCCGCCCCAGGTGCGCGCCGCCGCGACCCGGCTGCTCGACGTACGCGACGCGCTGCACGTCAGCATCGGCCGGCGCAACGACCGGCTGCGGGCCCAGGAGCGCCTGCAGGTGGCGGAGCTGCTCGGGCTGGCCGACGGGGACGCGCTGCTGCGCCGGATCGGGCTCGACGCGCGTACCGTCTCGTGGTCGCTGACCGACGCCTGGCGCTCGGTGCAGCGCTGGAACACCGCCGCCACCCGCGGTGGCGACCCGCGCGCCCGCGAGGCGGTGGCCGTGCGCCGCCCGATCGCCCGCGACGTGGTCGCCGCGGACGGCGAGATCGTGCTGGCCCGGGCCGCCGTCGGCCCCCACCCCGACCCGTCGCTGTCGCTGCGTGTGGCGGCCGCCGCCGCCCAGCACCAGATGCCCATCGCGCGGGCCACCCTGGAGTGGCTGGCCCGGTTCTGCCCGCCGCTGCCGACGCCCTGGCCCGCCTCGGCCCGTGCCGCCCTGCTGACCCTGCTCGGCGCGGGCACCGGCCTGGTGGCGGCCTGGGAGGCCTGCGACCGGTTCGGGCTGACCTCGGCCTGGCTGCCGCAGTGGACCCGGCTGCGTGGCACCCCGCAGCACCACCCCGTGCACCGCTTCACCCTCGACCGGCACCTGGTGCAGGCCGCCGCCAACGCGTCCACCTGGTCGCGCGAGGTGGCCCGGCCGGACCTGCTGGTGCTCGGCGCGCTGCTGCACGACGTCGGCAAGGGCCTGCCCGGCGACCACAGCGAGGTCGGCGCGGAGCTGGCCCGCGAGATCGCCACCGCGATCGGCCTGCCGCCCGCTGACGTCGACACGATCGCCACGCTGGTGCGATACCACCTGGTGCTGCCCGACACCGCGACCCGGCGCGACCTCGACGACCCGGCGACGATCAACCACGTGGCCAAGCTCGTCGGGGACACCGGCACCCTGGAGCTGCTGCAGATGCTCGCCCGCGCCGACGCCCAGGCCACCGGCCCGGCCGCCTGGTCGGGGTGGAAGTCCAAGCTCATCGACGACCTGTGTGCGCGGGTGCGCAAGGTGCTCGGCGGCGGCCAGCTGCCCGAACCCACCCTGCCCGACCCGGCGCTGCTGGCCGGGCCGCTGCCCGTGGTGCAGGTCGCCGACGACTGGGTGGCGCTGGCCGCGCACGACCGCGTCGGCCTGCTCGCCGCCGTCGCCGGCTGCCTGGCCACGCACAAGCTGGAGATCGTCGCCGCGGGCACGTCCACGATCGGCGAGCGGGCCATCATCGAATGCGCGGTCAACAACCGGTACGGCGCACCGCCCGACCGGGAGCTGCTCGCCGCCGACCTGCGCCGGGTGGGGCTGGACCAGCTCGCGCTGCCGCGCCGGCTGGGCAGCGGCCGCAAGCCGGCGGCCGGGGCCGAGCCGCGGGTCATCTGGGGCGAGGCGACCGGTGCGACACTGCTGGAGCTGCGTGCCACGGACTCGCCGGGCCTGCTCTTCCGGGTCACCTCGGCCCTGGCCGAACTCGGCGTCGACGTGCGCACCGCCCGTGTCTCCACCCTCGGCGCCGACGTCGTCGACGCCTTCTACCTGGTCGGCGACTTCGACCGCGACGCGGTCGAGGCTGCCGTCCTCGCCGCGGTGTGACCGGCGGCGCGATTCTTGATCGTTCGACTTGCCGGGCACCTGTGCGTATCTTGGGCGCGCGCTTTCCCACATGTGCCGGGCAAGTCGAACGATCTTGGGCGATCGGGGGCCGCCGGGCGGCCGGGGTGGCGGCCGGCGCGGACGGGAGGGCGGTTCGCGGGGTCGGGGAGGTGGGTATGCCCGGACCGGGCGGCAGTGGGACCGGCCCGTGGGGGCAGCGGCTACCCTTACCAAGGCTGCCTGTAGCCGCTCATTCAGACGAACTCGAACAATTGGGGATGTTGCGCTGTGTTTGACACCCTGAGCGACCGGCTCTCCGGCATCTTCTCCAAGCTGCGGAGCAAGGGCCGGCTCACCGACGCCGACGTGGACGCCACCGCCCGGGAGATCCGGCTGGCGCTGCTGGAGGCGGATGTCGCCCTGCCGGTGGTGAAGGCCTTCATCTTCCGGCTCAAGGAGCGGGCGCGCGGCGCGCAGGTCTCGCAGGCGCTCAACCCGGCCCAGCAGATCATCAAGATCGTGCACGAGGAGCTGGTCGCGGTCCTCGGCGGGCAGGCGCGGCGGCTCCAGTTCGCCAAGCAGCCGCCCACCGTGATCATGCTGGCCGGTCTGCAGGGTTCCGGTAAGACCACGCTCGCGGGCAAGCTCGCCCGATGGCTCAAGGCCCAGGGCAACCAGCCGCTGCTGGTCGCCTGCGACCTCCAGCGCCCCAACGCCGTCAACCAGCTGCAGGTGCTCGGCCAGCGTGCGGGCGTCGAGGTGTACGCGCCGGAGCCCGGCAACGGCACCGGCGACCCCGTACAGGTCGCCAAGGACTCGATCGAGCACGCCCGCCGCCACATGCGCGACATCGTGATCGTCGACACCGCCGGCCGGCTCGGCATCGACACCGAGATGATGGCGCAGGCCGCCGCGATCCGCGACGCCGTCAGCCCCGACGAGGTCATCTTCGTCATCGACGCGATGGTCGGCCAGGACGCGGTGGCCACCGCGACGGCGTTCCGCGACGGCGTCGGCATCACCGGTGTCGTGCTCTCCAAGCTCGACGGCGACGCCCGCGGCGGCGCCGCGCTGTCCGTGCGCGAGGTCACCGGCCAGCCGATCCTGTTCGCGTCCACCGGCGAGAAGCTGGAGGACTTCGACGTCTTCCACCCCGACCGGATGGCCAGCCGCATCCTCGGCATGGGCGACGTGCTGACCCTCATCGAGCAGGCCGAGCAGGCCTTCGACGAGGAGCAGAAGGAGAAGATGGCGGCGAAGCTGCTCGGGGGCGAGCAGTTCACGCTGGAGGACTTCCTCGACCAGCTCATCGCCGTACGCCGGATGGGCCCCATCGCGAACCTGCTGGGCATGATGCCGGGCATGGGCCAGATGAAGGACCAGCTGGCCGAGCTGGACGACAGCCACTTCGACAAGGTCACCGCGATCATCCGCTCGATGACCCCGGGCGAGCGCAGCACGCCGAAGATCCTCAACGGCTCGCGCCGGGCCCGCATCGCCCGGGGTTCGGGCGTCACCGTCACCGACGTGAACCAGCTGCTCAACCGCTTCGAGCAGGCGCAGAAGATGATGAAGCAGATGGGCGGCATGATGGGCCTGCCCGGCGGCGGCCGCCGCAAGGCGACCAAGTCGCCGAAGAACAAGCGCAAGGGCACCAAGGGCGGCGGCGGTGGCGGCGGTCGTTTCCCGGCCGGCCTGCCCGGCATGGGCGGAATGCCGCAGCTTCCGCCGGGTATGGACCCGGCCGCGCTGGAGCAGCAGATGGGCATGGGCGGCGGCAGCCCGTTCAAGGCTCCGAAGCTCGACTTCGGCAAGCTGATGAAGGGCGACGACAAGGACAAGTAGGTCCTCCGCCGCACGGAGTTTTCGAAGATCGCCACCTCAGGGTCCGCTACCGGTCACCCCCCGACGCCGGGCCTGAGGTGGCGATCTTCGTCTGCATGGGATCGATGCATGCAGTCGGGGAGGCGCCGGCACAGATGCTGACTGCCATCAACTCAGCTGTGCCGACGCCCCGCGCCTGCCTCCATTATCGAACACGTGTTCGAACAAACGCAAGGGATCGTCCTCGATCCACTGTCGCGTCAGCCTCCCGGGTGACCCGCGACCTGTCCGGCCGTCACCGACTTGCTCCGGACTCGCGCGGCCGCGCGAAGCCCGGCTGATCCGCTGGACCGCCCACGGCCAGCACCCTGCGCAGCCGCGCCAGCTCGGCCTCGGTGCCGACGGCCGCGCGGTGCTCCGGATGGAACGTGTAGTGGTGCACGGCTGCCACCAGGAACGGCGTGTCGACGTGGGACAGTTCGACCGGCAGGTTGTGCCACTGGACCCGGCCCGGCAGGGCCTCACGTAGGTAGAAGGTCGTGCCGCCGGGCGCGGGCGACAGCTCGTCGCCCCGGATGATCGCCTCCCAGCGCACCTGCCTGTGCCGCCAACCGCCGAGGGCCAGGTGATCCGGGGTCAGCCGGACGACCGGCCCCGGCCGCAGCGCGTCGATGACCACGGTGCCGCCGACCAGCAGCAGCATCACGCCGAGCGGCAGCAGCGTGTCGTCGGTGAGCAGCTGCCGCCCGTGGTCTCCCGACTCGGTCACCGGCACCGCGAACGCCAGCATGCCGAACATGATGATCCGCCGGCCCGCGAGCGCGGACACGGGAGCGGTGAACCCGCCGTCGCGCACCAGGAACGAGGCGGGCCGGTGCCGGTGGCGGTGGGCGAACCACTCATAGGTGGCGTACGGCAGGACCAGCGCGGCGAGCATCGGCAGCAGGAAGCCGACGAGCAGGGAAGCCGGGTAACCGAGCCGCTCCGGGCCGTACGCCTCCCAGAGGAACGGCTGGGACTGCCGCAGCAGCACCCCGACGGCGAGCAGGCACAGCGCGACCTGACGGAACGGGGGCAGGGGCGACATGGCGCACACCCTAACCACCGTGATCAACCGTGTGGCACAGTGCCAGCATGGCGACGGCGCTGCATGTGCGGGGCGTGGTGCTCCCCGACGACGAGGTCCGCGATCTGTGGCTGGTGGGCGACCGGGTGTCGCTGACGCCGGTGCCGAGGGCGCAGACGATCAGCGACGGCGGCTGGGTGCTGCCCGGCCTGGTCGACGCGCACTGCCACATCGGCATCGCGCCCGGCGGGGCCCCGGTGACCAACCTCGACCAGGCCCGGGAGCTGGCGATCACCGACCGGGACGCCGGGGTGCTGGCGATCCGGGACGCGGGCTCGCCGTTCCCGTACACCGAGCTGGACGACGACCACGACGTGCCGCGACTGGCCCGGGCGGGCAGGCACGTCGCGCCGCCGCGGCGGTACCTGCCCGAGATCGGAGTCGAGGTGCCCGCCGACGAGGTGGTCGCGGAGGTGACCCGGCAGGCGGCCGCGGGCACGGGCTGGGTGAAGCTGGTCGGCGACTGGATCGACCGCGACCGCGGCGACCTGGCCCCGGCCTGGGACGAGGCCACGCTCACCGCGGCCGTGGCCGCGGCGCACGCCGCCGGCGCGCGGATCACCGCGCACTGCTTCGAGGAGTCGAGCGTCGCGACGCTGGTACGCGCGGGCATCGACTGCGTCGAGCACGGGACCGGCCTGTCGACCGACCTGCTCGACGAGATGGCCCGTCGAGGCACCGCCCTGGTCCCCACAATGATCAACATCGAGACGTTCGGCCACATCGCGGAACGCGCCGAGGCGAAGTTCCCCGGGTACGCCAAGCACATGCTGGCGCTGCGTGACCGCTTCCCGGCGGTGGTGTCCGCGGCGCACGAGGCCGGGGTGCCGATCTACGTCGGCTCCGACGCGGGCGGCGGCATCGCGCACGGGCTCGCGGCCCAGGAGATGCTGCGCTTGCGCGCGGCCGGCATGTCCGCGTCCGACGTGCTCGCGGCCGGCTCCTGGCGCGCCCGCGACTGGCTGGGCTTCCCCGGCCTCACCGAGGGGGGCCTCGCCGACCTGACCGTCTACGCCGATGACCCCCGCGCTGACCTGCGCACCCTGCTGGCCCCCCAACGCATCGTCCTGCGCGGCCGCGTCATCCGCTGACCCTCCCCACCCGCCCCGCCTCAACGCCGCTCCGGATCGGCTCCGCAGTTTCAGGGAAAGTGCACGAACCGGGGCATCGATGGCTGCACTTTTCCTTGAAACTGCGGCCAGGTGTGATCCCGACCTGCAGAGGGCGGGCGAGGGCGGGCGCGCGCCGGGCGGGCGGCCATTGATCGTTCGAGTTGCCGGGCAGGTGTGCGTATCTTGAGGGCGCTTTCGCACAGGTGCCTGGCGAGTCGGGCGATCTTGAACACATCGGGCGGGCGGCGGCGGGGTGGGACACGGGCGGGCTGGGGGGAGTGGGGGCTGGGCGGGTCAGTAGGATGACCCGCTATGGCGCGTGTGCTCACTCCCCGGGCGGAAGACTTTCCCCGCTGGTACCAGGACCTGATCTCCAAGGCTGAGCTGGCCGACAACGGCCCGGTCCGGGGCACCATGGTCATCCGACCGACGGCGTACGCCATCTGGGAGCGGATGCAGGCCGACATGGACACCCGGATCAAGGCGGCGGGCGCGGAGAACGCGTACTTCCCGCTGTTCATCCCGGAGAGCTACCTCAAGCGCGAGGCCGAGCACGTCGAGGGCTTCTCGCCCGAGCTCGCGGTGGTCACCCACGGCGGTGGCAAGCAGCTGGCCGAACCGGTCGTGGTGCGCCCCACCAGCGAGACCGTCATCGGCGAGTTCATGGCCAAGTGGGTCGACTCCTACCGTGACCTGCCGCTGCTGCTCAACCAGTGGGCCAACGTGGTCCGCTGGGAGATGCGCCCGCGGGTCTTCCTGCGCACCTCGGAGTTCCTGTGGCAGGAGGGGCACACCGCCCACGCCACCGAGGCCGACGCCAAGGACTACACCCTGAAGATCCACCACGAGGTGTACGAGCGCCACATGCGTGACCTGCTCGCCATCCCGGTAGTGCTGGGCCGCAAGACCAACCGCGAGCGCTTCGCGGGCGCCACCAGCACGTACACGCTGGAGGCGATGATGGGCGACGGCAAGGCGCTGCAGATGGGCACCTCGCACGAGCTCGGCCAGAACTTCGCCAAGGCGTTCGACATCGGCTACTCCTCGCAGGCCGGCACCCGCGAGTTCGCGTGGACGACCTCGTGGGGCACGTCCACCCGCATGCTCGGCGGCCTGATCATGTGCCACGGCGACGACAACGGCATGCGCATCCCACCCGCGCTCGCGCCGGTCCAGGCCCTGGTGACCGTGGTCAAGGAGACCGACGGCTCGATCACCTCGGCCGCCCGCACGCTCGTCGAGGACCTGGCCGCGGCCGGGGTCCGGGTGAAACTGGACGACCGGGTCGACACCCCGTTCGGCCGCCGCGCCGTGGACGCCGAGCTGAAGGGCTACCCGATCCGGGTCGAGGTCGGCCCGCGCGATCTGGCCGAGGGCCGTGTCGTGCTGGTCCGCCGGTTCGACGGCTCGAAGACCCCGCTGCAGCTCGGCGAGGCCGTCGGCGCGGTCACCGCGGCGCTGGAGGCCGACCAGAAGGCGCTGTACGACGAGGCCCTGGCCCGCCGGGAGGCGAACACCGTCGAGGTGTCCACCCTGGACGAGGCCATGGAGGCGGCGGGCACCGGCTGGGCGCGAGTGCCGTGGTCCGCGGTCGGCGTCGACGGCGAGGCGCTGGCCAACGAGCGCGCCATCACGGTGCGCTGCCTGTTCCGGGCCGACGGCTCGATCCCGGCCTCGCAGGACGAGCCCGACCTGACCGCGATCCTCGCCCGCTCGTACTGACCCGAACGACCCGAAAGCGGCCCCCGGTCAGGCTCCGGGGGCCGCTTTCGGCGTCTCACGCGGCCGGTTGCTCCGGCAGCCGTGAAAGGATCACGCCGAGCGCGTCCTTGATCTGCGACACGTCGGTCTTGAGGACCGACACGTCGGTCTTCAAACCGGCGACGTCGGTCTTCAAGCCGGCGACGTCGGTCTTCAGTCCGGCGACGTCGTCGTCCAGCGTCGAGAAACGCATGTTCATCTCGGCGCGGGTGTCTTCGAGATCGCGCCGCAGCGCGGTCAGGTCGGACCGGTGCTGCTGGTGGTACACGGTGTGCCGCTCCAGCATCGCGGTGTGCTTGCGCTGCGTTTCGGCGATCTGGCCGACCTGCACGATGACCGTGGTCGCATCCTCGTCGATCTTCTGGATGCGCTGGTGTTCGGCGTGCTGGTGCTGTTCGACGGGAATCGACATTCCCACGTCCTCCTGAGTGTGGCTGCAAAGGAACTACTCAGGAGCGGCCCCCACTCCCATCCGGTCCGGTAGCCGGTGGTGAGCCGCCCATTCCGCTCTCTCGAAGCGGCCGGGGGTCTTTCGGTGGTGCTGTCGCGACGGCTCGACTCTAGTGTCGTACGACTTGGTCAATCAAGTTCTTCGCTAGGGTTGGCACATGCGTTTCGAACCCGGACGGGTGATCCTGCACCGCCACTTCCACGGCCACCGGATCGGCCTGCTCAAGACCGCTGTGGTCGTCGCCGACGACGAACAGGGCCTGCTGCTGTGGGTGCCCCGCGGGGCCCCGATGCTCGACCGGCTGGCCGTCGACCGACGCGGTCTGCGGGCCATGCCCTTCTCGGAGTGGATCGAGACGGAGACGAAGCTCTGGGAGGTCACCTGGTCGGGGCCGAGCCTGCTCAAGTGGCTGCCGCGTGGCGAGGACCACTCGGTCTGGTTCTTCCGCGACGACGCCGGCCGGTTCACCCGGTGGTACGTGAACCTGGAGGAGTCCGGGCAGCGCTGGGACGACGGCCATGTCGCCGGGGTCGACATCGTGGACCAGGACCTCGACATCGTGGTGACCCCGGACCGGTCGTGGCGCTGGAAGGACGAGGAGGAGTTCACCGAGCGTCTGGCGTACCCGCAGCACTACTGGGTGGCGGACGGCGAGGCGGTGCGGGCCGAGGGCGAGCGCGTGGTCAAGCTGATCGAGGCGGGCGCGTTCCCGTTCGACGGCACCTGGTGCGACTTCCAGCCCGACCCGGCCTGGACGGCGCCCGCCGAGGTTCCGGCCGGCTGGGACCGCCCGCGCGTACACCGCGCCTGACCACCCTGCCGCCGGGCCGGCCGCCGCGTCGGTCTTGGGTGTCATGATCGCTGTTTAGGGTCAGAACGTGGGGTTGAACCGCAGATCATGACCGGAAACAGCGATCATGGTGCCGCCACCGGCTCGGCGCGGCCTCGGCGGGGCGGCGGGGGAGTGGGCAGGTCGGTAGGGTCGCGGGGCATGTACTTCGAGACGGGGCAGACCGTGCTGCGGCGGTGCTGGCGCGGCGGGCGCATCACGTTCCTGCAGGCCACCACGGTGGTCGAGGACGGTGAGCGGGGCCTGCTGCTGTGGTTGCCCGCCGGGACGACGTATTGGCGGATCATGACCGAGGACGGCCGCAGCCACCACGACGGCACCCTCGGCGAGCTGGGCCCGGACGCCGCCCTGCGACCGCTGACGTGGGCGGGCAACGACCTGCTGATGTGGCAGCGGCCGGGCGAGCCGTGGTCGGTGTGGTGGTTCTTCCCCGGCGGGGAGTTCGGCAGCTGGTACGGCAACCTGGAGGAGCCCTTCGTCCGCTGGCGCGACGGCGACGTGTGCGGCGTCGACTTCGCCGACAACGCCCTGGACGTGCTGGTGGAGCCGGACCTGAGCTGGCGCTGGAAGGACGAGGGCGAGCTGGTCGCCAAGACCGGCCACGCGGACTACTGGGACGAGGCGGGCGCGGCGCGCATCCGGGCCGACGGGGCGCGTCTGATCGAACTCGCCGAGGCGGGGGCGTTCCCGTTTGACGGGACCTGGTGTGACTTCCGTCCCGATCCTGCCTGGCCGGTGCCGCGACGCACAGCGGGTTGGGACCGCCCGCGCGCGATCCGTCCGGTTCCGTCTGGCACAATGGCTAGCTGATATTCGGTGCGTTTCCGGCTGCCCTCTAACTTCCGGGGCGCGGCGATGTCTCGAGCAACGGAGCCCGGCAACCCCACGCAGGGCGATGGCGCTCACCTCAATCCCACAGGAGTGTAAAACCGTGGCCGTTCGTATCCGGCTTCTGCGGATGGGCAAGATCCGCAACCCGCAGTACCGCATCGTCGTCGCCGACTCGCGCACCAAGCGCGACGGCAAGGCGATCGAGTACATCGGTATCTACCAGCCGAAGGAAGACCCTTCGGTGATCGAGGTCAAGTCGGACCGGGTGCAGCACTGGCTGTCGGTCGGCGCGCAGCCGAGCGAGTCCGTGATCGCCATCCTCTCCAAGACCGGCGACTGGCAGAAGTTCAAGGGCCTGCCGGCTCCGCCGCCGCTGCTGGTGGCCGCGCCGAAGGCCGACCGCAAGTCGACCTACGAGGCCGCCGCCCAGGCTGCCGCGGGTCTCGAGCCCGCCAAGGCCGCCCCGGCCAAGAAGGCCGCGAAGGCGGAGAAGGCTGCCGAGCCGGCAGCCGAGGCCAAGGCTGAGGAGCAGACTGTTGCGGCCGGCGACGAGCAGCAGAGCTGACGCCGCGCTCCGGCCCGCGCTGGAGCACCTCGTCAAGGGCATCGTGGACCACCCGGACGACGTCCGGGTGCGTCTGGTCGACAACCGCCGCGGGCCGCGGCTGGAGGTCCGGGTTCACCCCGAGGACCTCGGCACGGTCATCGGCCGTGGTGGTCGCACCGCACGGGCCCTGCGCCAGGTGGTCGGCTCGGTCGGCGGCAAGGGCATCCGCGTCGACATCGTCGACGCGTTCTGACGGCGGATCAGCAGTCACATGCTTCTGATCGTCGGACACGTCATGCGCGCGCACGGCATCCGGGGCGAGGTCCTGGTGCATCCGCGTACTGACGAGCCCGCGTTGCGCTTCGCGGCGGGCTCGACGTTGATCGTCGAGCCCGCCGTGGCGGGGCTTCCGGGCAAACTGACCGTGGAGTCGGCCCGCCCGCACTCGGGCGAGCTGATCGTGACCTTCGTGGAGATCCCGGACCGCAACATGGCCGAGCTGGCCAAGAGCGCGGTCCTCAACGTCGACTCCGCCGAGGTGCCCGCGCCGGAGGACCCGGACGAGTTCCTCGACCACCAGCTGGTCGGGCTCGACGTGGTCACCGTCGGCGGCGAGCCGCTGGGCAAGGTCCTCCGCATCGACCACGCGCCCGCGTCGGATCTGCTGGTGGTGCGCATGCCCGACGGCCGGACCGGCCTCATCCCGTTCGTCAGCGCCATCGTGCCCGAGGTGGACGTGGCCGGCGGCCGGATCACCGTCGACCCGCCCGGCGGGCTGTTCGACCTGTGACGGGCATCCGCGTCGACGTCGTCAGCATCTTCCCCGAGTACTTCGCGCCGCTGGAGCTGTCGCTCATCGGCAAGGCGCGCACCACCGGGGTCCTCGACCTGCACCTGCACGATCTGCGCACCTGGACGCACGACGTGCACCGCACCGTCGACGACACCCCGTACGGCGGCGGGCCGGGCATGGTGATGAAGCCCGAGCCGTGGGGCCAGGCCCTGGACGAGCTGGCGCCGCGGGGCACTCCGGCGCGGCTGGTGGTGCCGACCCCGGCCGGCGCCCCGTTCACCCAGGCCACCGCGTACGAGCTGGCCGCCGAGCCGCACCTGGTCTTCGCGTGCGGCCGGTACGAGGGCATCGACCAGCGGGTGCTGGACCACGCCGCGGAGCGCATGCCGGTCAGCGAGGTGTCGCTGGGCGACTACGTGCTCTTCGGTGGCGAGGTCGCCGTGCTGGTGATGCTGGAGGCGATCACCAGGCTGATCCCGGGAGTGCTCGGCAACGCCGACTCGCTGGCCGACGAGTCGCACGCGCACGGGCTGCTGGAGACGCCGGTGTACACCAAGCCGCAGTCGTGGCGCGGGCACGACGTGCCCGACATCCTGCGCTCCGGCGACCACGGGAGGATCGCGCGCTGGCGGCGCGACCAGGCGCTGCTGCGTACCGCGGGCCGGCGTCCCGACCTGCTGGCCGCGCTCGACCCCGCCACGCTGGACAAACGTGACCTAGCCCTGCTCGACGAGGCTGGATTTCCGGCCCGCCGGGTCGATGTGGCAGAGTAGAGAGGTTGCCGTCCGCGGACGGTGACAGCTGCCGTCTGCCGGACACGCCGTGCCCGACGACGAGGACTCAAGCCGACCACCGCCTTCGTGCGGCAGACGCCTGGGTCAGTATCGCCCACACGCGTATCGGCAACCGATGCGCTGAGATTCAAGGATGCAGCGATGCAAACGCTGGACGTACTTGACGCCGCCTCCCTGCGGACCGACCTCCCCGCGTTCCGGGCCGGTGACACCGTGAAGGTGCACGCCCGGGTCGTCGAGGGCAACCGGTCCCGTGTGCAGGTCTTCCAGGGCGTCGTGATCCGTCGCCAGGGCTCGGGCCTGCGCGAGACCTTCACGGTCCGCAAGCTGAGCTTCGGCGTGGGTGTCGAGCGCACCTACCCGCTCCACGGTCCCGCCATCGACCGCGTCGAGGTCGTGACCCGTGGTGACGTGCGCCGCGCCAAGCTCTACTACCTGCGCGACCTTCGCGGCAAGAAGGCGAAGATCAAGGAGCTGCGCGAGGCCAAGGTCGCCTGAGACCTCGTCCTCGACGATCACGGGCGGTGACACCTTCGGGTGTCGCCGCCCGTTCGTGTTTCCAGCGGATTGTTAAAGCTCGTATCACAGCCTGAAGGGGACTCCCGAAAAGTTCTCTGTTCTTCTAGGCTTGCGGCCGACATCCAGTGGCGAACTTCACGAGCGGCGGCAGTTGTGGCACTCCTCCCCAGCAGCAGGCACGACGAGATCACGGGCGAGCAGTGGAAGAAGCGCCGACGCCGCCGGGGCCGGGGTCGCAAGGGCATGCCGCTGTGGCAGGAGCTTCCGCTGCTGCTGGTGGTGGCGTTCTGCCTGGCCGTGCTCATCCGCACCTTCCTGATGCAGGCGTTCTACATCCCGTCAGGCTCGATGGAGGACACCCTTCTCGTCGGCGACCGCGTCCTGGTCAACAAGGTGGTGTACGAGTTCCGCGACCCCGAGCGCGGTGAGGTCATCGTCTTCAAGGGCCCCGACAACTGGGCTCCGGAGAACGGCGCGGACCCGGACGCGGGCTTCTTCTCCAAGCTCGGCCGCACCGTCGGCGACCTCGTCGGCATCAGCCAGCCGGGGGAGAAGGACTTCATCAAGCGGGTCATCGGGCTGCCGGGTGACCGGGTGTCCTGCTGCGACGTCGACGGTCGGATCTACGTCAACGGCGTGCCGATCGACGAGCCGTACGTGATCCGCAACTCCCCCCGCGGCGACAAGGGCGACAAGACCTGCAACACCCGCGACTTCGACGAGGTCATCGTCGAGCCCGGCATGCTGTTCGTGATGGGTGACCACCGTCTGGTGTCACAGGATTCACGCTGCCAGGGCCAGGTGCCGATCGACGACGTCATCGGCAAGGCGATGGTGGTCGCGCTGCCGTTCAGCCGCTGGGGCTCGGTGGCCCAGCAGGAGGTGTTCGACAAGGTGCCTGACGCCAACCCGGCGGGCGCGGCCGGGCCGGCCCCCGGCGCGTCGGTGTCGGTGGCCCTGCCGCTGCTGCTCGGCGCGGTGGTGGTACGCCGCAGGCTTACACGCGACAGGGCAACACAGCTCGGGTGATCGTCGTTTTCAGTTTCGCCGCGTAGGCTCCGTGCGTGATTGACGAGCAGACCAAAAGCAGCAAAGGGTCGTTCTGGCGCGAGCTGCCGATCCTGCTGGGTGTGGCCATCATCGTGGCGTTCCTGGTGCGGCAGTTCGTGGTGCAGACGTTCTTCATCCCCTCCGGGTCGATGGAGCACACCCTGGACCTCGACGACCGGGTGCTGGTCAACAAGCTCGTCTACGACTTCCGGGCGCCGGAGCGCGGCGAGATCATCGTTTTCGTGTCGCCCCAGAGCTGGCGTAACACCCCGGAGCACGAGGACTACATCAAACGGGTGATCGGGGTGCCCGGCGACCGCGTGGTCTGCTGCGACCCGCAGGGCCGCATCCAGGTCAACGGCCACCCGCTCGACGAGCCGTACGTCTACCCGGGCAACAAGATGGCGCCCGAGGAGTTCGACGTCACCATCCCCGAGGGCCGGCTGTGGGTGATGGGCGACCATCGCGAGGCCTCGGGCGACTCGCTGGCCAACTACAACAACCACGGCCAGAACATCGAGGAGGCCACGATCCCGCTGGACTCCGTGATCGGGCGCGCGTTCGTGCTGTTCTGGCCGTTCAGCCGGACCACCTGGCTGACCGTGCCGGACACGTTCGCGGGAGTGCCCGAGCCGTCGTCCGGAGGCTGACACCGGGCGAGCCGGGGGCCACCGGTTCCCGGCTCGCCGCGTAGGCTCCGGCACATGATCGACGACGAGAAGCAGAAGCCGCGCGGCGGCCGGGGATCGTTCTGGAAAGAACTGCCGGTGCTGCTGGTGGTGGCCCTCGTCGTCGCCCTGCTGGTGCGGCAGTTCGTGGTGCAGACCTTCTTCATCCCCACCGGATCGATGGAGCAGACGCTGCTCGTCGACAACCGGGTGCTGGTCAACAAGCTCGCCTACGAGTTCGGCGAGCCGTCCCGCGGCGAGATCGTCGTCTTCGAGGCCCCGCTGACCTGGCGCAGCTCGGTGGAGCAGGAGGACTTCATCAAGCGGATCATCGGCGTGCCCGGCGACCACGTGGTCTGCTGCGACGCCCAGGGCCGGATCACCGTCAACGGGCAGCCGCTGGACGAGCCGTACGTCTATCCGGGCAACAAGATGGCCCCGCAGAAGTTCGACATCACGGTGCCCGCAGGCCGGGTCTGGGTGATGGGCGACCATCGCGAGGCGTCGGCGGACTCGCTGGCCAACTACAACGGCCACAACCAGGACATCATGCAGGCGACCATCCCGCTGGAGGCGCTCGTCGGGCGGGCCTTCGTGCTGTTCTGGCCGTTCGGCCGGGCCACCTGGCTGACCGTGCCGGAGACCTTCGCGGCCGTGCCGGGGCCGTCGCCCGCCGCCTGAGGCCGCCGCGCCCGGCGTGTGCCGGGCGGGCCGGACGAATTAGGCTGCATGTCATGCAGGTGGAGCGCCGGTCGAGGCGGGCCGGACGGGTGCTGTTGGTGGACGCCGCCGGACGGCTGCTGCTGTTCCGCGGCAGCGACCCCCGGCACCCGGATGTGCATTACTGGTTCACCCCCGGTGGCGGCCTCGACGACGGCGAGACGACCGCGCAGGCGGCGGCCCGGGAGCTGTACGAGGAGACCGGCCTCGCGGTGCCCTCGGCCGAGCTGGGCCCCGTCGTGCACTCGGAGGTCGCGGAGTTCTCCTTCGACGGCGTCGCCTACCGCCAGGAGCAGGACTTCTACTTGGTACGGGTGCCCGAGTGGCGTGTCGACACCAGCGGCTTCGACGAGGTCGAGCAGCGGTGGGTGCACGCCCACCACTGGTGGAGCGTGCCGGAGTTGCGGGAGACGGCCGAGGTCCTCTACCCGGCGGACCTGGTCGCGGTGCTCGACGGCGCGGGGGTCGGCCCGTGCTGAGCCCGTCGCGTCCGGTGCTGCGCGTGGACGGCGGCGTCTACGCCCTGGAGCGCGCGCTGCAGCGCCGCGGCTTCGCGGTGGTAGCGGGCGCTGACGAGGCGGGCCGCGGGGCCTGTGCGGGGCCGCTGGTGGCCGCTGCGGTGGTGCTGCCGGACAGCAAGCGCGCCGAGATCGAGGGGCTGACCGACTCGAAGCTGCTCACCCCGGCCACCCGGGACCGGATCTTCGACGTGGTGCGGGCGTCCGCCCTGGCGTACGCCGTGGTGGTCATCGAGCCCGAGGAGATCGACCGGCGCGGGCTGCACGTGTGCAACGTCGCGGCGATGCGGCGCGCGCTGGCGGCGCTGACCACGCGCCCGGCGTACGTGCTGACCGACGGCTTCCCGGTGGACGGGCTGGGTGTGCCCAACCTCGCGGTGTGGAAGGGCGACCAGGTCGCGGCCTGTGTCGCGGCCGCCAGCGTGCTGGCGAAGGTGTCGCGCGACCGGATCATGACACAGCTCGATATGGTGTATCCGCAGTACGGCTTCGCGCTGCACAAGGGGTACAGCACCGCCGAGCACCAGGCGGCGCTGACCGAGCACGGGCCGAGCCCGGTGCACCGCCGCTCGTACCAGAACGTGGCACGGGCGGAGCGGGGACGAAACGGGCAGCGCGGGGTGGCCGAGCTGACGGCGTCGACCGGCCTCCGTGGCTAAACGCGCGCCGCTGGGCGCGGCGCGGTACGGTTCATCGGCAGGATGTGGGCCGCAGGAGGGCGAACGATGAGCGCAGAGGATCTCGAGAAGTACGAGACCGACATGGAGCTGCAGCTCTACCGGGAGTATCGCGACATCGTGCGCCAATTCTCCTACGTGGTGGAGACCGAGCGCCGGTTCTACCTGGCCAACCAGGTGGACCTGCACGTGCGCAACTCCGACGGCGAGGTCTACTTCGAGGTCGAGATGCACGATGCCTGGGTCTGGGACATGTACCGTCCCGCCCGCTTCGTGAAGAATGTCCGAGTGATGACCTTCAAGGACGTCAACGTCGAGGAGCTGGAGAAGCCCGACATCTCGCTGCCCACGGAGGGCGGTTTCTGAGCACCCGGCTCTAGCACACCGGGCGCGTGATCGGGCGGTTGTCCCCAACCGCCCGGTTGTCCACAGGCGCGCCTCGTCGCATGTCGCGGGGCGGCCCGGCCGTCGGGCACGCTGCCGCCGTGAGAACCACCCTCGCGCCCACCGCGGCGCTCCTGCTGATCATCGGTGCCCTTCCGCCCGCTCCCGCCGCCGCCCGGACCGCCGGGGATCGGCCCGTCGCGGCAGGCGCGGCCCGGCCGCGCACTCCGCTCACCCGCCCGCCCACCGAGCGACCGGTGCTGGCCGGACTGCCGCCGCCGGGGCTGCGCACGTCGTCCGAGCCGCTCGGGTGGGAGATGCAGGCGTCGGAGTCGCTGGCGTTCGGACTGCGGGCGTCGGAACTGCGGGCGTCGGCCGGATGGCGGTGGCCGTTGGCCGGCACGCCGCGCCTGGTGCGCGGATTCGATCCACCGCCGCAGCCGTGGTTGCCGGGCCATCGCGGCGTCGACCTGGCGGCGTCACCGGGCACCCCGGTCCTGGCCGCCGGCGGCGGGACCGTCGTCTACGCGGGGGTGCTGGCCGGACGGGGCGTCGTCAGCGTCGACCATCCCGGCGGGCTGCGCACGACGTACGAGCCCGTGGACGCGCTGGTCGAAGCCGGTGACGTCGTCGCCGCCGGGAGCACGATCGGGCTGCTGGCCGCAGGTCACCCCGGTTGCTCCGCGTCCGCCTGCCTGCACTGGGGACTGCGGCGCGGGGCCGTCTACCTCGACCCGCTGGCCGTGCTGGGCCTGGCCCGGGTGCGCCTGCTGCCCGGCGGCGGCCCGGCCCGCACCTGGCGACTGACCGGCGAGATCCCGCTGAACCCGGCCGCCTGAAGATCGCTGTTTCCGGTCAGAACCTGCGGTGAGACCCGAGTTCATGACCGGAAACAGTGATCTCCGTGGCCGTCACCCGCGGCGGATGCCGAGGTGGCAGGGATTGCGGGGAGCGGTCGCTCAGCCGCGCAGCAGGCCCGGAAGGCCCGCGGCGAGCCGCTCGTAGTCGGCGGCGGTGTTGTAGATCTGGGCGCTGATCCGCAGGAAGGCGCGGTCGCGCCACCACATCACGTTCGGTTCGGCGGCGAGTTCGACGCTGATCCGGGTGCGCAGCGCGGCCGTCTCCGTGAGGTCGCGTACCGCGCCCGCGGGCAGCGGCAGCAGCCGCATGGGCACCTCCGGGCCCGGGTCGGGCAGCGCGTCCGGGTCCAGGCCGAGCGCCTCGCCGATCACCCGCTGGCCGTACGCGGCGAGCGCGACGTTGTGCCGCTGGATCGTGTCGAAGCCGTAGCGGCCGAAGACGTCCAGCCCGACCGGCGCGGCCAGCCAGGGGCTGTGGTCGAGGGTGCCCTGCTGCTCCAGGAACAGCGGGAAGCCGTCCGGCTGGGAGTGCGACACGACCAGCGGCACCATCCGCTCCCGCCAGGCCGGGGCGACCTGGAGCAGCGCGGTCCCCGGCGGCGCGTACGCCCACTTGTGCAGGTTGCCCACCCAGAAGTCGGCGTCCAGGCCGGCCAGCGGGCGGTCCAGCATGCCGGGCGCGTGTGCGCCGTCCACCAGCAGCGGCACACCGCGTTCGCGCAGCGCGGCGGCGAGCGCGTGCACCGGGTGCCGCTGCGCGGTGGCCGAGGACACCTGGTCGACGATCACGAGCCGGGTGCGCGGGCCGACCCGGTCGAGCACCGCGGCGACCGTGTCGGCCTCGGACGCGCCCAGCTCGACCGGGGCGGTAACCACGCGTACGCCGTGCCGCCGCCGCTGCTCGTCCACGGCCAGTTCGACGGCGTGGTAGCCGTGGTCGGTCACCACGATCTCGTCGCCCGCGCCCGGCGCGACCGCCGCCAGCACGATCGCGGTGCCCGTGGTGGCGTTCGCGACGAACGCGGCGCCCGCGGGGTCCGCCCCGCAGAACACCGCCGTGACCTCGCGGGCCGCGGCGACCCGCTGCCACAGCCCCGACGTGACGAACCTGGTCGGATTCGCGTCGTGCTCGTCGATCAGCCGCTGCCGGGCCTCGCGGACCGGCAGCGGGACCGCGCCGAACGAGCCGTGATTGACATGCGCGACCGCCGGGTCGAGCGCGAACAGCTCGCGAGCCCCGTCCAGCGGGGTGGGGGGATCACCGATCATGTACCCGGAGTCTAGGCCTTCCGCCGGTCCGGCAGGGGTCGGGCGTAACCGCCGCCGTGCTCGCGCAGATGGCCTCGCAGCACCAGGGACGGCAGGATAGCCAGCGCGCCGCGCAGGGACACCCCGGCGTCGGCGGCGATCTGCTCGGCGTACGCCCCGCCGCGCCGGGGCACCGCGTCCACCAGCTGCTTCTCCATCGGATCGAGCACGTCCTGCGGCCGCGCCGCGCCCCGGGGCACCGGGGCCAGCTCGCCGATGCCGCCCACCTCCTCCAGCACCTGCTCCACCGTGGAGACCAGCCGCACCGGCTCGTGCGGCTCGCGGCGCAACTCCTCGTGGCAGCCGACCGACAGCTCCGAGGTGACCGGCCCCGGCACCGCCATCGCGGCGCGGCGCAGCTGCCGGGCCCGGCGCAGGGTCTGCCGGGCACCGCTGCGCGCGGCCGCCTCGACCAGCACGGTGCCCCGCGACAGCGCGGCGATGACCCGGTTACGCACCAGGAAGCGCACCTTGAACGGGGCCGTCCCGGGCGGCCACTCGCTGATCAGCAGGCCCTCCTCGGCGATCTGGTCGAACAGGTTGCTGTTGCTCTGCGGGTACGGCCGGTCCACGCCGCAGGCCAGCACCGCCACGGTGAGGCCGCCCGCGGCCAGCGCGGCCCGGTGCGCCACCGCGTCGATGCCGTACGCGCCGCCGGACACCACCGTCCAGCCCCGGTCGGCCAGCCCGTAGCCCAGTTCCGTCGCCGCGTGCGTGCCGTAGACCGTGTTGGCCCGCGCGCCGACCATGGCCACGGACCGCTCGACCGCGTCGTCGAGCCGGTGCGGCCCGCGCAACCACAGGCAGTGCGGCGGGTAGGTGTCGCGGTCGATCGTGTTGGGGCCGTCGACGCTGATGTGCCTTAGATCGGCCAGCCGGGCGGGCCACTCGCCGGACTCCGGCGTGAGCACCCGTACGCCCAGCCGTTCGGCGCGTTCCCGGAGCCGTTCGGCGAGCTCCGCGTGCGGCCGGCCGTTCAGGCGCAGCTCCGCCGCCTCGGCCAGCGGGCCGCTCTCGTGTCCCGCGGCGAGCCGGTCCAGCGCCTCCACCGGGCCGTACGCGGTGACCAGCTCGTACAGGCGGCGGCTGCCGGGTTCGACCAGGCTGCCGAGCACCAGCCGGGCGTCGCGGACCGCCCGCTCGTCGGCGGAGTCGGCGGGGATGTCGACGATGTTCACGGCTTACCTCCGTCACGCAGGGTCAGGGCAGTGTTGATCTCGGCTTTGCCGGGCCGGTCCAGCCCGGTCAGGTCGCTCAGCGTCCAGGCCAGGCGGAGCACCTTGTCGTGGCCCCGGGCGGACATCGCGCCGGTGTCCAGCCGCCGGCGCAGCTCCTGGGTCACGTCGTCGGGCAGCCGCCAGCGGCGCTGCCGCAGCACGGTGCCCGGCACCTCGCCGTTGCACCGCGCGTCAAGCCCGGCCCAGCGTGCGGCGGCCGTCTCCCGAGCCGCGGCCACGCGCTGCGCCACCACCGGCGAGGACTCCCTGGCCGTCGCGTCCGTGAACAGGTGGGCCGCCTTCAGCGGCGGCAGTTCCAACTGGATGTCGATGCGGTCCAGCAGCGGCCCGGAGATGCGCCCCAGGTAACGCCGCCGGACCTGGGGCGTGCAGGCGCACGCGGCATCGCCGGTGGGCCGCGCGCACGGGCACGGGTTGGCCGCCAGCACCACCTGCACCTGAGCCGGGTACACCACCACCCCGCGCGAGCGGCCCAGCGTGACCGTCCCGTCCTCCAGCGGCTGGCGCAGCGTGTCCAGCGCCTGCCGGGTGAACTCGGGAGCCTCGTCGAGGAACAGCACGCCCCGGTGCGCCAGCGACAGCGCGCCGGGCCGGGCCAGCCCGCTGCCGCCGCCGACCAGCGCCGGAACCGACGCGGTGTGGTGGGGTGCCTGGTAGGGCGGGCGGCGCAGCAGCGGCTCACCGGGCGAGAGAACGCCGGCGATCGAGTGCAGCGCGGTGACCTCCAGGGAGGCCGCGTCGTCCAGCCGTGGCAGCAGCGAGGGCAGCCGCTGCGCCAGCATGGTCTTGCCCGCGCCGGGTGGCCCGAACAGCGCCAGGTGGTGCCCGCCCGCGGCGGCCACCTCCAGGCCGAGCCGGCCCATCTCCTGCCCGGCGACGTCGGCCAGGTCGGGCTGCGGCCCGCCCGGCTGGGGCTGCGCGTCCGGCGGCTCGATCAGCGCGCACCGGCCGCGCAGGAAGCCGATCACCCGGCCCAGGTGGTCCGCGGCCAGCACCCGCATCCCGGGCACGAGCGCCGCCTCGGCCGCGTTGCCGACCGGCACGATCGTCTTCGCGATGCCCTGGCGCGCGGCGGCGGCCACCATCGGCAGCACCCCGCGTACCGGGCGCACCGAGCCGTCCAAGCCCAGCTCGCCGAGCACCAGCACGCCG
The DNA here is from genome assembly GCF_040648455.1 of Catellatospora sp. NPDC049133. NCBI lineage: Bacteria > Bacillati > Actinomycetota > Actinomycetes > Micromonosporales > Micromonosporaceae > Catellatospora > Catellatospora sp. NPDC049133. Next base: position 9,579 of record NZ_JBEZDT010000007.1, on the reverse strand, counting down.
TCGAGCCCGGCCAGCGGCAGCGTGCCGGTGCCCCCGAGGATCGACAACGCGATGGAAAGATCAAACGCCGAACCGCGTTTGCGTAAGTCGGCCGGATCGAGGTTGACGGCGATGCGCCGCTGGGGCCAGGGCTCCCCGGAGTTCACGATCGCCGCGCGCACCCGCTCGCGGGCCTCGTTGAGCGCGGAATCCGGCAGCCCGCTCAGCACCACCACCGGCAGGCCCGCGGCCAGGTCGGCCTCGACCCGCACGATGTGCCCCGTGACCCCCTCCAGCGCGGCACACAGCACCATCGCGTAACTCATCGAGCCCCTCCGCTCCGCTGCGGGCCTCGATGTGTTCTGTGCCTGCCGGCCTGAGTCCCTCCGCTTCGCAGCGGGCCTCGACGTGTCCTGTGCTCGTCGGCCTGAGTCGCTTCGCTTCGCCGACGCATGTCAGAACGCGCCGCGGATGTGGTCGACGACGGGGTCGGCGTCGCGCGGGGCGTACACGCTGACCACGTCGAAGCGGACCTCGCTGGGGCGTACGCCGGTGGCGGACAGCCACTGCGCGGCCAGTTGCCGCAGCCGGCGGACCTTGGCGCGGGCGACCGCCTCGGCGGGTGTGCCGTATGTCGCACCGCGGCGGGTCTTCACCTCGCAGAACACCACCGCGTCGCCGTCGCGGGCCACGATGTCGATCTCACCGGCCGCGCCGCGCCAGTTGCGGTCGAGCAGCACCATGCCCGCCGCCAGCAGATGGGCCGTGGCCAGGCGTTCTCCCCAGGCACCGAGGGCCTGTGTCACCTTCGTCATGAGCGCCGAGCGAACACGTGGATCGGCCGGATCGCCACGGCCGCAACGGGGCCGGCTGTGGACGGGGCGTCGCTTGTGGACATCCGCCTGATCATGTTGTTGATCTGTTAAGGCGGCCGCTCGTTGGCGTGAAGCTGAAATCTGCTCTACGGTGGGCGGCCGTGGACGGACATGACGATTTCGCCGAGTGGCCCAGCCCCTTCCGGGAGCAGCGGGGCGGCCGGGACGACCGGCGCGCACCGGACCAGTACGCATACGACTTCGACGGCGAATCCCGGGTGCCGGCCCCCCGCTCCGGCGACAGCCGCTACGCCTCGCTCGCCGAGCTGAGCAGCGGGCCGGGCGCCGGCCGCGACGACCGCGACTGGGACCGTGGCGGCGACCGCTACCAGGCCGACGCGGACTTCGCACCGCGCGGTCAGCGGTCCGGCCCGGCGATGCCGCCCGCCGACCCCGACTTCGCCCCGCGCGGGTCCCGCTCGGGCGCGCCGCTGCCCCCGCCGGACCCGGACTTCGCGCCGCGCGGCCAGCGCCCGGCCGAGCCGATGCCGGACATCGACTTCGCCCCGCGCAGCCCCCGCGAGCGCGGACCGGTCCCGCCGCCCGCGCTCGGCGGCCAGCCGATGGGCAACCCGGACCCGATCCAGCAGCCGACCTCGACCGTCGACGCGGCCGCGGTGCGCCGCTCGGTGGCCGATTCCGACGGGATCTACCGCAGCAAGCGGCCGGCCCTGCTGGTGGCGTTCTGGGCGCTGGCCGGGCTCGGCGAGCTGCTGATGCTGCGTCCGCTGCTGGCGGGCATGTTCAAGACCGAGGCCGGGCTCGCGCTGGCGCCGCTGCTGGCGATGACCGCTTTCCCGTTCCTGGCCCTCGGCCTGTACGCGCTGACCACGGGCGCGGCCACCGCGGTGCAGTTCCAGGGCCCCCGGGTCTGGCTGCGCACGCCGCTGGCCTACCTGCTCGTGGGCGCGGCGCTGATGCTGGCCGCGGCGACCGCCTCCTAGGGGTTCGTCCGGCGTTCACGGTGTCCCGGGCGAGAGTGACCCGGGGCACCGCGTACACTGGGTTATCGCGACCACTTCACGTGGTCGACTTCGCGCGCCCTCCCGCCTGTAGTCAGGCTGGGCGGCGGCCTCCCTGGTCCCCGTTCGCGGGGTTCCACCATGGCCGACGATCGGGCGCCAGGCGGCGGCCACCGGCCGCCGGTTCAACCAGGGAAAGCACGGGCCCCTGGCCCGTGCCGAGAAGATTGGCCTGCACATGGCTGTTGTCAGCATGCGCCAGCTGCTGGAGAGCGGCGTTCACTTCGGGCACCAGACCCGCCGCTGGAACCCGAAGATGAAGCGCTTCATCTTCACCGAGCGCAACGGCATCTACATCATCGACCTGCGCCAGACCCTCGACTACATCGAGAAGGCGTACGCGTTCGTCCGCAACACCGTGGCCGAGGGCGGCACCGTGCTGTTCGTCGGCACGAAGAAGCAGGCCCAGGAGGCCGTGGCCGAGCAGGCCGCGCGCGTGGGCATGCCCTACGTCAACCACCGCTGGCTGGGCGGCATGCTCACCAACTTCCAGACGGTGTACAAGCGGCTGCAGCGGATGAAGGAGCTGGAGTCGATCGACCTGACCGGCACCGCCGCGGGGTACACCAAGAAGGAGACCCTGCAGCTGTCGCGTGAGAAGACCAAGCTCACCAAGACCCTCGGTGGTCTGCGGGACATGCAGAAGCTCCCTGCCGCGGTCTGGATCGTGGACACCAAGAAGGAGCACATCGCCGTCGACGAGGCCCGCAAGCTGGGCATCCCGGTGATCGCGATCCTGGACACGAACTGCGACCCGGACGAGGTCGACTTCCCGATCCCGGGCAACGACGACGCGATCCGCTCGGCCGAGCTGCTGACCAAGGTCATCGCGACCGCGGTCGCCGACGGTCTGATCGCCCGCTCGGGCAAGGCCGCGCGCGGCGGCGACGTGAAGCCGGAGCCCGGCACCGTCGCGGCCGACGAGCCGCTGGCCGAGTGGGAGCAGGAGCTGCTGACCGGCGACAAGCCGGCCACCGAGGCTGCTGCCGCGCCTGCCGCTGAGTGACCCGCTGTCACACGGTGCGGGTCCCGGACCCGCACCGTGTGGTACGACTTGCGAAGTCTTCTACCAAAGAGGGAACTGATGTCCACTATTTCCGCTGCAGACGTCAAGCGGCTCCGTGAGCTGACCGGCTCCGGCATGATGGACTGCAAGAAGGCGCTCGAGGAGGCCGAGGGCGACTTCGACAAGGCCGTGGAGATCCTGCGCGTCAAGGGCGCCAAGGATGTCGGCAAGCGCGCCGGCCGCTCCACCGCCAACGGTCTGGTCGCCCACAAGGGCAACGCGATCCTCGAGCTGAACTGCGAGACGGACTTCGTCGCCAAGAACGACGCGTTCATCGCGCTCGCCGACCAGCTGGTCGCGCACGTCGCCGAGATCAAGCCGGCCGACGTGGACGCGCTGCTCGCGTCGAAGATCGGTGACGGCACCGTCGCCGACCTGATGCAGGACCAGTCGGCGAAGATCGGCGAGAAGCTGGTCATCGGCCGCTTCGCGGTGCTCGAGGGCGCCGTCGCGGTGTACATGCACCGCAAGAGCGCCGACCTGCCGCCGCAGGTGGGTGTCGCGGTCCAGTACAGCGGCAAGTCCGACGAGGCCGGCGCGGACGACGCCCGCTCGGTCGCGATGCAGATCGCGGCCATGCGGCCGAAGTTCGTCACCCGCGAGGAGGTGCCGGCCGAGGTCGTCGAGTCCGAGCGCCGCATCGCCGAGCAGACCGCTCGCGAGGAGGGCAAGCCCGAGGCCGCCCTGCCGAAGATCATCGAGGGCCGGGTGAACTCGTTCTTCAAGGACTTCGTCCTGATCGAGCAGCCGTCGGTCACCGATCAGAAGAAGACGGTGAAGCAGGTGCTGGCCGAGGCCGGCATCGAGGTCACCCGCTTCGCGCGGTTCGAGGTCGGCCAGGCCTGAACCGCCCCGAGCGGAACGTACTGAAGGAGGGAGGTCGCTGGTGGCAGCCAACGGCCTCCCTTTTCCATACCGTCTGCGGGGTCGCCGACGGTGAGACGAAAGGTCGCTGATGTCCGGACACCAGTTCAATCGGGTCGTGCTGAAGCTCTCCGGCGAGGTCTTCGGCGGTGGTGAAGTAGGCGTCGATCCGGACGTCGTGGCCGGGGTCGCCCGCCAGATCGCCACCGTGGTGCGCCGCGGCGTGCAGGTCGCCGTCGTCGTCGGTGGAGGCAACTTCTTCCGCGGGGCCGAGCTGCAGAAGCGCGGCATGGACCGGGCCCGCGCCGACTACATGGGCATGCTGGGCACGGTGATGAACTGCCTGGCGCTGCAGGACTTCCTGGAGAAGGAGGGCATCGAGACGCGGGTGCAGACCGCGATCACGATGGCCCAGGTCGCGGAGCAGTACATCCCGCTGCGCGCCATCCGGCACCTGGAGAAGGGCCGCGTGGTGATCTTCGGAGGCGGCGCCGGTATGCCGTACTTCACCACCGACACCGTTTCGGCCCAGCGCGCGCTGGAGATCCACGCCGACGTGGTGCTGATGAGCAAGAACGGCGTGGACGCGGTCTACACCGCAGACCCGCGCACCAATCCCGACGCGGTGCGGATCGACCAGATCACGTTCAGCGAGGTGCTGCGGCAGAACATCCGGGTGGCCGACGCCGCCGCGTTCAGCCTCTGCGCCGACAACGGCCTGCCGATGCTGGTCTTCGGCGCCGAGGGCGACGACACCATCGTGCGCGCCGTCAGCGGCGACAAGATCGGCACCCTGATCACCGCCTCCTGACCCACCCGCCCCACCCGCCCCACTGCCCGCCCCGCCCCCGGCCGCCCTCCCGCCGCAACTCTTGAAGACTTGCGGCTTGAGGCCCACTTCGTGGCCGCGACTCTTCAAGAGTTGCGGCGGATGGGGGCGGGGTGGGACGCCTCGCGCAGGGACGGACGTGACGGGCGGTACCCTATGGCCGCGTGGCGGACCGGTTCCGGGCGTGGAGACGGTGCGCGCAGCGGACACGTCCACGCGGGGTCGGACGTGATGCGAGCATGACGCCGCCGTCAGGCGGATGATCGAAGACAGAGCACAGCACGGAGTCAGTGCCCGGCGACCAGGTGCGCCGCGGGACGGCCCACAGGCCGCCGCGCCGCCACCGGTCGGACGCGGCACACGATCAGAGACGGAGAAGCCCGTGATCGACGACACCCTCCTCGAGGCCGAGGAGAAGATGGACCGGGCGGTCGACCACGCGAAGGAGGAGTTCGCGGCGATCCGCACGGGCCGTGCCAACGCGGCGATGTTCTCCAAGATCTTGATCGACTACTACGGCACGCCCACCCCGCTGCCGCAGATGGCTTCGATCGGCGTGCCCGAGCCGCGCATGGTGATCATCAAGCCGTACGACGCGTCCCAGCTGGGCGCGATGGAGCGCGCGATCCGCGACTCGGACCTGGGCGTCAACCCCGGCAACGAGGGCACTCAGCTGCGCATCGTCGTGCCGCCGATGACCGAGGAGCGCCGCCGCGACATGACCAAGGTCGCCCGCGGCAAGGGCGAGGACGCCAAGGTCGCCATCCGCAACGTGCGCCGCAAGGCCAAGGAGGAGCTCGACCGCATCGTCAAGGACGGCGAGGCGGGCGAGGACGACGGACGCCGGGCGGAGAAGGAGCTCGACGACCTGACCGCCAAGTACGTGGCGCACATCGACGAGCTCATCAAGCACAAGGAAGTCGAGCTGCTCGAAGTCTGATGAGCGAGCCATACGACACGGACCCTCGCCGGTCCGGCGCTTCCCGGGCGCGGCAGCCCTACGATGCCGCGCCCGACGCGTATGACGACCCCGCCGACGGCCCTGCCGACGAGCCGGCCCCGGCCGCCAAGGACTACGGGCGGGCCGGGCGCAACGTGCCCGTCTCCATCCTGGTCGCGGTCGGCCTGCTGCTGGTCATCCTGACGCCGCTGTTCTTCTTCAAGCCGCTGTTCCTGGTGATCCTGGTGGCCGCGACCGGCCTGGGCGTCTGGGAGATGACCCGCGCCCTGCGCACCTCCGGGGCCCGGCCGCCGCTGATCCCGCTGCTCGGCGGCGGGGTGGCGATGATGTGCCTGGCCTGGTTCTCCGGCGTCGACGCGCTCAGCATCGGCCTGCTGATCACCGTGCTGGCCACCATGGTGTGGCGGATGGGCGACGGCCCGGCGGGCTACCAGCGCGACATCGGCGCGGCCGCGCTGATCATGGTGTACGTCCCGTTCCTGCTCAGCTTCGCCGCCCCGCTGACCACGCCCGAGGACGGCAAGTGGCGCATCGTGGCGACGCTGGCCGCGGTCGTGCTCTCCGACACCGGCGGTTTCGTGGCGGGGGTGCTCTTCGGCAAGCACCCGATGGCCCCGACGATCAGCCCGAAGAAGTCCTGGGAGGGCTTCGCCGGCTCGATCATCGCCACCGGTGCGGGCAGCGCGGCGATCCTGTGGGCCCTGCTGGACGTGGCGCCCTGGAAGGGCGTGCTGTTCGGCATGGTGGTGTCCGTCGCGGCGGTGCTCGGCGATCTGGCCGAGTCACTGCTCAAGCGCGACCTCGGCATCAAGGACATGAGCAACATCCTGCCCGGTCACGGCGGCATCATGGACCGGCTGGACTCGATCGTCTTCGCCGTGCCGACCGCGTACCTGTTGCTGTCCGTGCTCGCGCCTGTGGCGTGAGGTGAGACACAGCGGGTGGCGCGGGCAGGCGTGGCACCACCCCGAGCAGCACTGTTGGCACCATCGAGGGCTGTCGCCCTCGCGTGGACGTGGGACACTGGACCAGTCATGACGAGCCTTCCGTTGATTTCCGTTACCGATGGTGACGGCGCCACTGCGCGCCGCGCCTCCATGCCCCCGCGCCACCTGGCCGACCTGGATCTCGCCGGTCGGCGCAGCGCCGTGTCCGACCTCGGTGAGCAGGCCTTCCGCGCCACCCAGCTGTCGACGCACTACTTCGGGCGGCTGGAGCGCGACCCGGCGGGCATGACCGACATCCCGGCTGCGGCGCGCGAGCGCCTGTCCGAGCAACTGCTGCCCAAGCTGCTGACCCCGGTGCGTGAGCTGGCCTGCGACGACGGCGCCACCCGCAAGGCGCTGTGGCGCCTGCACGACGGCTCCATGGTCGAGAGCGTGCTGATGGGCTACGGCGACCGGGTCACGGTCTGCATCTCCAGCCAGGCCGGCTGCGGCATGGCGTGCCCGTTCTGCGCCACCGGGCAGGCGGGGCTGACCCGCAACCTGTCCACCGCCGAGATCGTCGACCAGGTGGTGTACCTGGCGGGGGTCGCGCAGTCGGGCGTGATGGGCGGCGAGCCGCGCCGGCTGAGCAACGTGGTCTTCATGGGCATGGGCGAGCCGCTGGCCAACTACAGCCGGGTCATCGCCGCGGTGCGGCGTCTCACCAGCCCGGCTCCCGAGGGCCTGGGCCTGTCCCAGCGGCACGTGACGGTCTCCACGGTGGGTCTGGTCCCGGCGATGCGCAAGCTCGCGGAGGAAGACCTCTCCGTGACTCTTGCGCTCTCGCTGCACGCGCCTGATGATGACCTTCGCGACGAACTCGTGCCGGTGAACCAGCGGTGGAAGGTCGCCGAAGTGCTCGACGCCGCGTGGGCGTACGCCGCTCGCACGGGCCGCCGGGTCAGCATCGAGTACGCCATGATCAGGGACGTGAACGACCAGCCGTGGCGGGCCGACCTGCTGGGTCGCCTGCTTGCGGGGCGGCTGGCGCACGTCAATCTCATCCCGCTCAACCCCACGCCCGGCAGCAAGTGGGACGCGAGTCCCAAGCCGGTCGAGCGGGAGTTCGTCCGGAGGTTGCGCGCGGCCGGAGTGGCCACTACGGTGCGTGACACCCGGGGACGCGAGATTGACGGCGCATGTGGACAGTTGGCTGCGAGCGAGGTTGAGGCATGAGCGTTAACAGGATTGAGGTTTCGGCGTGAGCTCGCATGGTCAGCGGTTCCGCCGCCGGGCGGTCCGTCGCGGTTACAAGGTCGACGAGGTGGACACGTTCCTCGACCGGGTGGAGGCGACGCTCAACGGCGCCCCCGTCGGCCCCGAGGTGAGGTCGCAGGAGGTCCGGGACGTCGTGTTCCGGGTGCGCTTCGGCGGCTACGACGAATGGCAGGTCGACCTGCACCTGGACCGGGTCGAGCGCCAGCTCGCCGAGCTGGAGGAGCGGCCGGCCGCGCCGGGTCGCGGCGCTGAGCTGCGCGCCGGCCTGGGCGCTCCGACTCCCGCCCCCGCGCCCGTGCCGGATCGGATGGGTCCGCCGCCCCCGCCGCTACCGACCCGCACCCCGGCGGCCAACGCGCCGACCGGTGCCCTGCCGCGCTACGAGCAGCCGCGCTTCGACGAGCAGCCCTCGTACGCGGGCCAGCCCGGGATGGGCCCGAACACCGGTGGCCAGGTCCCGGTGGTTCCGCCCGGCCCGCAGGGCAGCTTCGACGGCTTCGGCGGCGGCCACGGCCGGGCCGACATGACCAGCGAGATCCGGATGGAGCGGCCGCAGCCGCCGCGCAATGAGCCGCCCCGAGTCGACCCGTACGGGCCCAGCAGCGGTTTCGGTTCGGTGACTGCGCAGCAGCCGGTGTACGGCGGCGGCGCGCCCCAGCGCGGCTACGACAACGACGCCACGAACACCTTCGGCGCGGTGCCGCCCGCCTCGGCGAACCCGTCCACGTACGGTGGCGGCGGCGGTTTCGCCCCGCCCCCGCCCCCGCCGCCGGCGGCGCCCGCGGGCCCGGCCTACACCGGTGAGCTGGCCCGGGTGGACCAGCTGCGGCGCACGTTCCAGCTGCGCCGGTTCGGCAGCGGCTACGACCCGCAGCAGGTCGACCGGCTCTTCGAGACCGTCCTGGGCTCGCTGTCGGGCCGCACCGGCGGCACGGTCAACGAGGGTGAGCTCGACCCGAGCCGGCTCGGCCTGGTCCCCGGCGGCTACTACGAGGCCGAGGTCGAGCAGGCGCTGCGCGAGGTGCGCGACATCGTCGCCCGCCGCTGACCGGCGAAAGCATGACGGCCCCGGCCGCGACCCTGTGACAGGGCGCGGCCGGGGCCACTTTCTGATCAACTCAGCCGACCAGTTCGGCCGACCGGGGTCGGTCGCCGGTCAGTCGCGCAGGCCGTTGCGGCGCAGCACGATGTCGATGATCATGATCGCGGCGAGGATGCCGGCGATGCTGATCAGCCAGATCGACTCGACGTTGCCCTCGTGGTTGCCGAACAGCATCAGCAGCAGCGCGACGATGACCACGGTCCCGGCGATCCGGGCGGCCTTCACCGGGGTGGGGGCGTGCTGGTCGGGCGAGGTTACCGGCTCTTCTGCGGCCACGATCAGGTCCTTCTCTCTCGACTCCAGGCCTCCGCCGACGGAGTGCGTCGCGGTGGCGGCAATACAGTCTGGCATGTCGTGATCCAGTGCTCGGGGGGAGTCCGGCATCCCACGGCCGAGGTGGCGGTGGACGGGCCCGCCGGAGCGCTCAGGTAGCGTCTATCAGGTCGGCTTACGCGGCGAGAAGGGAAACGGGAAGTGCGGATCACCGGTACGGGACACGCCAGCATGCGGATCGATACGGCGGTGGGTTCGATCCTGTGCGATCCGTGGGTGAACCCGGCGTACTTCGCCTCGTGGTTCCCGTTCCCGGACAACTCGCAGCTCGACTGGGAGCACCTCGGCGACGTCGACTACCTGTACGTCTCCCACCTGCACCGGGACCACTTCGACGCGGCGCA